>JBLFWZ010000111.1:0-13205 GCA_047611905.1 Gammaproteobacteria bacterium
GTTTGCGAAGACCTTGAGCAAGAATCGGCAGCGATCGCGGACGAGATAGTCTCTCAGATATCGCACGGGACGCATGTGATATTAGTTGCCGATTCGGCCAGGAGCCAACGCTTGACGTTTGCATTTGCAAATCGCGGCTGCGAGTTCGGAGCACTTGTAAAATCCCGGACGCTACGACAACTTTCGGTTGAAGAGTCGTATTTGATTTCCGGATCATTTTCCGCAATTAAAGCGGCGGCGTTTGTGGAGTCGTCAATTCTAGAGGCGACGGCGAGAGGTTTCGAGCGCGTGCTGTTCGTCGGTTGGAGCGATTGGTTGTATGGCGAGAATACTACTCGCCACGAAGTATCAACATTTGAAGTCGTAGATTACGAACGAAGACTCAACGAATTGCTTAAGCGACACCCACAGGCCACTGCGTTATGCCCTTACATCCTGTCTAAGGACAACGCAAAAACTCTCCTAGATGTCGTGTTACACCATCCCGAATTGCGGATTCAGTCCCAATTGGCCGCTGGCCAATATCGCAGCGCAAGTGCGGGATCTTAGTGCGCACTTTGAATGAATATTCGAACATGAAACGGCGCGTAAAACTGTGCGACGGTTTCAATCTAAATTCTTCGCTGTCTGAAAAAGAAACCAGATCCAAAACCCCCGAATCTATTGTCCAGTCCCGCGAGGCGCCCTGCGATGTCTAAAGCCTACGAATACATACCAAAGGATACAAAAGACATAATTATTCGAAAATTCGCCTTCGAATTTCCCGATGACCTCAAGCCAGTTTGGATTCCAGGCAATCCGATCCGCTCTCATATGTTCAATGGCTTGTCGCTGACGATGCCGTATCTGGAGCCATATCTAATCAAGTCGACTCAAGCGGCCATGAAGCTTATCGACCACGAAGAGTTGCTCGAAGATATGCGTGGTTTCAATGGACAGGAAGCGCGCCATTACCAATGCCACCGTAGGCTGAACGAATTACTCAAGGCTAATGGATATCCTGAGCTCGCCACGGTCGAGCAGCGCCTCGCAGAATCATTCGAGCGTTTGGCAAGCCGGCGTCTTAGGACACAGCTTGCCTACAATGCCGGATTTGAGTGTATGACTAATGGATTCACTCATTGGCTGATCACGAAACGCAAAACGCTTTTTAAAGAAGCTTCGCCGCACGTCACATCCTTTTGGTTAATGCACATGGTGGAGGAAACCGAACACAAAACCGTAGCGTTCGACGCCTACATGGCCTTCTCGGGAAAGTACTGGCGGCGAGTCTTTGGGGTCTTTCACGGCACTTGCCATTTGTGGGGCTGGGGTCTGGTCGGAATGCTCACGGCATTGAAAAAAGATGGCTTGCTTTGGCGACCAAAGACCTTGTTCGGATTACTGAAAGAAGTCGGCTCGGCGCTCTACAACGTGGGACCTTTCGTGGCTAGAGCACTATTGCCAGGTTACAACCCGCGCCAAGAAAACGATCCCGAATGGTATGCGGATTGGGTATCTGGTCACGCCGCGCTTGAGAACGACGATTTACTACCGCTCGTCGATACGGCTGATCCGGATATGCCGGTGCCGTTCGACAAAGTCGCATAACACAACATTCATTAACGAATCACAATAGAGGTATAACGACATGGAACGATTACAACAAACGATGCTGGGCCATGGATTACTAGTGATGTTAGCGGCGATGTTTGCCGGATTTATGTTGATGTTTCATTTGCTTGGAGGCATGGAAATCTGGCCCAACAAAATCATTGGAGTTCCAATGTATGGAACATCGGAAGGGTGGGTCCGCGCGCACACGGGTGGTCTACTTAACGGCGTGCTAGTTTTTATCGTCGGCTTAGGCCTACCCAAACTGAATCTTGGCGAACGTACCCAGAAGTTTACTGCCTACGGACTCATTTACTGCGCTTGGACATTCACGCTTTTTTACTGGCTAGGCAATGCTTCAAGCAACCGCGGTTTGTCAATGGGTCCGAGCGCTCTGGGAGAGCCAGATATGATCGGCCTCATTGCATTTCTGCCTGGCCTTCCGAGCGTATTCATCGTTGTCATAGTGCTTGCGATATGTGCGAAAAGTACATTTTCTCGCTAGCGCCCGATCATCATGCGCTATCTGATCGTTAAGGACTTCCTTTAGATCGACGAATCCCGAAGCCAAGGGGGCCAATTTATTTGAGTTGCGCAAATAAATCTGACCCCTTTGGCTTCGTATCGAACGTGACCCTGCCATGCCGCTATTCGCTGCCTTAGCAAACATTGATATTGCTGGCAGCCAGGATCAAATGAAAACACCCCTGAGTTAGTAGCAGTCAGAACTAGACGCTAGCCACCATCACATTTCAGGCGCGCTTAACTTCAACGTAAAGCTGTTGCCGTCAGCATCCTCGACGTCGATATGAAACTGGCCAACCTCAGGCCGGCTATACTTAAGCTTCTTCAATCCACCTTCGCCGGCGGCGGCAAAACTCACGCTGTTCTCCGTTTGCCCGACCAAGTTCATCGTTTGAGGCATTGGAGTGCGAGGCTTGAATCCCGCGTCCCATTGCTGGAGGCGCAGCACCAAAGAGTTGCTCTCTTCCTCGACAATAATCAGCTCCACCATGCTGGTCTTACCGTTGCCCGTAATTCGAACGACCGAGGCAATTGAGCCATCGACCGGTTCGATCCAGTTTTCTTCAAGGGTCAAGCCGGGGCCGGCAGGTCCTGCCCAATGGCCGGTCATCCATGAAAGACTGCTGATACTGGGCGCCTCGTGATGCTCGGCCTGTGCTGTAGAACAGAGCAGTAGCACCATCGCAAATGCCACACTGAGGAGAGTTTCTATCGGCTTAGATCGATATGTCATGATGATTTCCTAGTTTTTGAAATTCACCCAATCATTCCAGAGTATAGACGGATTTGATACACAGGATCGCAACAGTGCGGTGTTCGCGACGCCTGAACTAATTACCAAACCTTGGCCGAATGTTTCCGTCGTCGACCCCGACACAAGCCGCCAGAACAATCCAACTACGCCCGGAGCAGGATTCACTGTAGCCTTCCTGCTCCGCCGAAAACTCATCTCATTATTATTTTGAAGAAATAACGACCCCGCAGAATTTCTTCTATTCGCTCTTCATTTGACGACGCCTTGAAACTGTCGAATTAACTGGATGGAAAACGTTTCAATACATTAGGACTCGCGCGTGGGTGCTGAATCCCCAGAAGACATTTAGGCATGCCTGAGCTGCGATTTGAAAAAACCCGCCATCACCTGCCGCACAAATTCAGCAACGAAGATCCTCACCGTCTAGACGCGGTCGCCCTCGTTCTAAACTCGAGTTAATGCCCTAGACGTTTACGGGATCGAAATGCGAGTACTTAAAGGAAGAAGTGGCGAAAGAGGTAGGAGTCGAACCTACCGAGCACACCTGCGTGCACTCGACCGGATTTGAAGTCGTACATTAGCTAATAAGGACCGCACGTCGCGACACTTGAGGACAAACAAATCAACGCCTTAGCGATTAAGCGCAGTCGCTATTCATCGGCACTTGTTGTGCGTATTCGCCGCGGCATGTCCCGCCGGTGTCCCGCACAACGACGCCCCCCCTTTTGCCTGCGCGGGCCGAGGCAGGCCCCATCCAAACATTTTTCGCCCGAAATTGCCGGGCTACTCATGCCCACGGTCGTCG
The DNA here is from genome assembly GCA_047611905.1 of Gammaproteobacteria bacterium. Classification (GTDB taxonomy): domain Bacteria; phylum Pseudomonadota; class Gammaproteobacteria; genus UBA11873. Next base: position 3,678 of record JBLFWZ010000111.1, read on the forward strand.
GTTAACCGAGGAAATGCAGTCGTTCACCCGCATGCGGCGACTACCCGTTAACGACCCCAAGCCGACGATTGGCAAAGGAAGGTGTCTGACGAAATCTGTAACGCAATGCAGATTGTCGTAGACACCATGGGGATGCCCCGCCTATACGTTATCGGCCGCGAGGCGTTTTCCTAGTTCACGAAGGAGAACGCCGCCATCGCCTTGCCAGGCGGCACCATGCATGCACGCGAGTATTTTCGGATCGGTAGCAGCAAGTTTGTTTGCCAGCTCACCGACACGACTAGTATGTGAAAAATAGTCCATCTCACCGCGCATCGCCTCGCTAGCATCGAGGATGTCTTCGCTCGTTAGCGCTTCGTGTCGATGCCCACCCTGGGTGAAAAGGTCACCGCAAAAGAGAGTCTGAGTGGTCTTTTCGAACAGATGTCCACATTCCCAACCGTGCGGAAAGTGCGGCGTGTCGGTCCAAGAGATTATGTGTTCGCCTAGGATTAGCTCTTCGCCGTCAGCCAGAGCCCGCGCTGACCGTATTGCGATGTCGTCTACGCTAACCATTTTCGCAATTTGACCGCACAGTGGTTCGGCCTCAGGCGCCTTCTCTAAAAACGCGTTCAGTGACCCGCATTCGTCAGCCTCATAATGAGAAAATCCGATGTACCGTAGCGTGGCAACGGGAATTATCGACTCGATGGCTTGGGTGATAAGCGGAAACAGCTTGCTCGGTCCGGTATGGTAGAGAAGCGGCGCGTTGTCCACGATGAGATACTGATTGAACGTAAAGCCTCCCGGCATCATTTCCGGCGGTACCGGTGTACTGATCCGATAGATTCCTTCGGCAATCTCGCGACGGTAGTTCCGCTTTCTGTATTAGTAATCATTAATTTACTCCGGTTATAAACGGTCGACTAAACCGCTGGTTATTTTTGCTCGCCTAAGACTAACGAGATGATGGCAACGAGTTCGTTGGCTAGGTTTTCTTGCGAAATATTCCCCGACAAGCGCAAGGCCCGGTAAGTAAGAAAGTCGAGAAGCCCGCGCACGGTGGCTAAGCGGTCCGAGCGCTTAGGAACGATAATCTGAGAAATGGCCTCTGCCATGCCTTCGTATTCATCCATCACCGTACCCAATGCAGGTGAATTACGCCGCGCATACGCGCTATGCCAAGCGTAGCCAAACATCGCATCATGGAGACGGCACATTTCGCGTACCCCCTGATTCAATCGCTCGGTTCGACTACGAATTTTTGCCATAGCAGCGAGGTCGGGAAAAGCGAGCGACGCAGCGAACGTTCGTGTGCAATCGCGATAGAGTGATTCCTTCGTTGGGAAATGCTTACGTACAGTCGCGACGGAACAACCAGCCTCCTCGGCGATAAATTCAAACTCGCTGATCCCTTCCCAATGCAACTTCATCGCAGCCTGGATGATGGCGTTACGCGTCTGAACAGCATTCTGCTTGCGTCTCCTTGCATCATATGACCTGACCATAACTGCAGCATATCATTATATTAACGTTAGAAGATATTTAATATATCTCTAAGTTAATTAATACTTGCCAAGCCGAATTACTGAGTCGATACGAACGTCACTTGAATCAGCGGGACAATCCCTGAGGTCGCGAACGCAATTGAACCGCCCATTCAATTCGAACTTCGCGGTCATGGAATGAAAGGCTAGCGGAAAGAAGTTGGCCGGGAGCGTTCGACGCAGGAATATTTCTGAATGCGTGGATCTCCAGATGGAGCCGGAAAATGGCGCTTAAGCAGATGCCAATGCGACCGATGACATCGTCTTCGCACGGAAACTTTCAAAACCGTGACCGTCCGAAAGTGGCCGAATTCCGTCCGATTAGAAAGTACGTATTGAGGAGCGAGTTCAACTCGTCAGCGCAACACTTCACCTTGGAGAGTCTTGGTCGTGTACCGCAGTGGACGATTCATTGCCGTTCGGCGCGGACAAGTTGGTGAGCTGAGCGTTCAAGCCTGAGTTGTGTCGGGCGATCGTCGGGAATTATTTTAAGTACCTCACTGAAGCACTTGACGGCGTCCGCAAAGCGCTCTGCGGCGAAATGCTCCTGCCCCGTTTCGAAAACTTCGAGGGTCTGTAGCTTGGCTTGCAGCCGCCACGGATCATCTGCATCGAAGATCTCATAGACAGCGAGAGATTCCTTTTTACCTCGAACTTGCACTCTATCAAGGAAACGAATTAGAAATTCATCGCCGAGCTCGCTGCGGACATTCTCGGAACAAATGATCCGGGCACCGTAGCTTTTCGTGAGTTCCTCCATGCGCGCCGCGGTGTTGACCGCGTCCCCGACGACACCTGTATCCGTTCTCTCGCCGTAACCGATAATACCGATAGTCAGGGGTCCGGTATTGAGGCCGATTCCTATTGCAATAGCGGCCCGTTCCTGCCGTTTTCGGCGCTCGTTGGCCGCCTGCACCTCACGTTGCATGGCGACCGCCGCGCGGATTCCATCCGCCGCGGATCGTGGAAAGACAGTCATGATTCCATCGCCGTAGAACTGTGCGATGAGTCCATTATGGGCTCGAATGACGGGGCCGACTCGACCGAGATGCTCATTAATAAAATCGAACGCCTCCTGCGGGGTCAGAGTTTCCGCAAGTGTCGTGTATCCGCGGATATCACTGAACATAACCGTCATTTCGCTGTGCACGTGATCACCCAACTTCGCGTCGCGGATGCCAGTGTGACCGAGTTCAGCCAAGAACTCGTCTGGAACAAAGCGGGAGAGGGCCCGGTTCGTCATCGTTAACTCGCGAGTCCGTTCTTCCACTGCGTGCTCCAAGAGTTCGTTTTGATCGCGAAGTAGATCCGTTGCCTGCTTCAGGCGCAGTTGCGTTTCGATGCGGGCTAGGAGGATGGCCGGACTGATCGGTTTTGTTATGTAGTCGGCTGCGCCAATTTGGAGGCCCCGCCGCTCATCTTCCTCTGCTGCGCGCCCGGTCAGGAAAATTACGGGAATCTCACGAGTCAACTCAGCATCCTTGAGTACTCGACAGGTCTCATAGCCATCCATCTCCGGCATTTCAACGTCGAGCAGGATGATCCCAGGCATGTTCTGCAGGGCCAATTCAATGCCTCGTTGGCCGCTTCGGGCCACCCGCACGTGGTAGCGGTCCTTCAGAATAGAGCTAATTAGCCGGATCGTGTCCGGCGTGTCATCGACAATGAGAATCGAGGTATCCGCGTCCATCGGTCAGGCCTCGAGGCGGCACAGTACGTCTAACGCGATCTCGAAATCATAGTCTTGCAGGGCTGTCAGCAGATCTTCGACCAAGGTTGCACCATGCGACTCGAGCAGCGTGGGGTACAATGTCAAGAAGTAGTCGAGCGCTTCGGAGTCTGAGTCTTCAATCAGCGAACGAAGCCGCTTGAGATCCGGCTGACGAATCTCTTCGCTCTCGGGCGGGGATACGGCTCGGAGGTTTCGGATAATGTTCTCCGCAATTCCTCTGAGTGCCACATCGAGTTCTCCTAACAAAGGTTCCAAGCGCGAACTAGCCTTTTCCCGGGCCGCGGAATAAACATCGTCGGCGAGCCGTTGCACCCGCTTGGCACCTAGGTTGCCCGCGACACCTTTCAGAGTGTGGGCGCGCCGCCTGGCCTCCTCACCCTGTTGTTTCTGAAATAACTGACGTATTTCCGTTGCCGCCTCGGCGTGGTCCTTAGCGAAACGCCGCAGAAGCTCGCGGTAGAGCGCTTCATTCCCGGCCATGCGGGCGAGACCGTCGGTAGTGTCGACTCCCGCAATATCGAACGCCGCGGAGCTGGCAACCGGGCTATCGGCGTCTCGCTCGTGACCAACGGTCGATGGAGGAGCGGTAGCGTCACTCGCCTCACCGCTTTTCGCACGAGCTTGAAACCAATGTTCAATGGTTGCGAACACTGTCTCGGAATGTATCGGCTTGGTGATGACGTCGTTCATCCCGGCCTCCAGGCACTTGGTCCGCGATTCATCCAGCGCGTGGGCAGTGACACCGATGATAGGGATGTCGGCATCAACCTCGCGGATCGCGTGCGTCGCGTCGAATCCATCCATGTTCGGCATTTGGATGTCCATAAACACGAGATCGAAGGGCCTTGCGGTCTTCTTGATTGCGTCCACGCCTTCGAGGCCATCCGAAGCGACCTCCGTGTCAATGCCCGCGCGCTGCAGCAGGCCGACAAGAATTTCCTGGTTAATGTAATTGTCTTCGACAATCAACACTCGTACGCCGGTGTAGATTTTGGGTGCCCGCGGAAGCGTCGGCGCATCCGCTAACCGTGAATCCCGGTTCTGGAACAAGGTCTGTAACGTGTCCAAAAGCGTGGAGGGCCGGATCGGTTTGTTGATGAATCCGTTGGCGCCGGCATCCGTTGCGTCACCCCTTTCCTGTTCACCACCGTAGCCTGTAACGAGAACCATCCGCGTATCGGCTAATTTCGGGTTGCCGCGTAATTTCTTGATCAGCTCAATGCCGTCTATTCCGGGCATTCGCAGATCGGTCAAGACGAGGTCATAGTGATTCGAGTCGATCAGCGTGAGGGCTTCACTCCCGTCTTTTGCAACGTCGTTCGGGATAGAAAAGTTACGGAGATAGCCGGACATCACGTCCCTCGCCGATTCGTTATCGTCCACGACCAATGCACGCAGCTGTGACGTTGCATGCAAAGATTTCTCATCTACCTTCGCGCCACTGATCCCGAGTCGAACACTGAACGTGAATGTCGAGCCCTCTCCTGGGGTACTGTCGACCTCGATTTGACCACCCATCAGTTCGACCAGGTTCTTGGTAATAGAGAGGCCGAGCCCCGTGCCCCCAAACTTGCGGGTCGTTGACTCGTCTGCCTGCCTGAAAGGTGCAAACAGAAGGTCTCGAATCTCAGGATCGATCCCTGGCCCGGTGTCTCGTACAGAGATTTCTACCTCGACACTTTCCCGGACCAGGTTCGTAAGCCGAAGCTGCAACAGGACTTCCCCCCGTTCAGTGAATTTAACGGCATTCGAAACCAGATTCAGAATTGCTTGACCTAATCGGGTCGGATCACCGATCACGAGAGGGGGGACCTCGCCGATGTGCATAACGAACTCGAGCCCCTTGTGGGTCGCCGCCGCTCCCGCGACACGAGCTACGTGATCGAGGACGCGATCGAGTTGAAAGTCGACCCGTTCGAGCTCCATTTTACCGGCTTCGATCTTCGAAAAGTCCAATAGAGAATTAATGATTACCAATAGATTGTCGGCAGAAGCGAGGGAGTCAGTCAGATACTTGCGTTGCAGCGGGGCCAAATCGTCGGCGAGCGCCAGATTGGTCAAACCGATAACGCCATTCAGCGGCGTCCGGATCTCGTGGCTCACCATAGCAAGGAACTGGCTTTTGGCCTGGTTAGCTTCCTCTGCCGCAGCACGGGCGGTGCGGGCTTGATCGAACAAGCGGGCACTCTGGATGGCAGACGCGACGGGATTCAGGTAGCGCCTGATTCGAGCGATTTCCCCACGCTCGAGAGCGAGCGCCTCGCGCGAATTCATGAATACAATGACGCCGGTTACTTCGTTCTGTATGGCAAGCGGGCACACGAGCACTGCATTGGGATGCCAGGTGTCATAGAACGTGCGATCCGTCGGGCTCATCGCGGCAATATGCTCTTCGGTGATCTCTCCGAGGAAAAAAGGACGGTCGTTCTTGACGACATGCGGAAAAGCACTTGATTCTTCATCCATTGGAATTCGGACCTTCTCCGAAGCTAAGGCTACGCCGCTCAGAACGCCCTGACCGACGATGTGCTCTAGCACGAGATACTCGTGCCCGTCGTCTAGAAGAAACACCGAAAGCCCGTCGAAAGGAAATACACCTTGGAGGACAGTCATCAGCGACTCGAGTACGAGGTCGGGATCGAGAGTGGATATAGCGGTCTGCGAAGTACGATCGACACCAGCGCCCTCCGCCAGCGCGCTTTCTAGCTCGGCATTCTTTTCGACCAATTCCGCAGTGCGTTCATCGACTTTCCGCTCGAGCTGTTTCTCGGATTCCATCAGAGCCTTGCTCGTCGCCTCGGCTGTGCCCAAGTTTTCCCGTAACCCGGTACCCACCTGCCAGAGGGCTATCAGGGTAAGGCCTAATGTTGCACCAGTGATCGGGACCATGATGAGTGCGAGGGTCGACTCTGGCAGAGTCGACGGCAGGAAAGGTCCGAACGCGGCGATTGTCGTGGCCGCGAGACAGTTCACAATCGCGCCGACAGTGAGGTATAGGAGTTGTTTGCCTGAGAGGTAAGGTAGTGCGACAACCACCGGTAAAATGGAAGGAAAAGCCATCGCGCCCATAGTGACGCTACCGCGGCACGCGACCAGCAGCGCGAGCGCCCAAAGCGAAAGCGTCAAGGTGCCCACGCCCACGCCGATACGATGGCGACGGGCCGCGACGATCCCGTAGCGCAGCGTAGGCCACGTAAAGGCTAGAAGATAGGCTCCGATGATCGCCGAAGCGGGGCTTTGTCGGAGCGCATAAAGGCCGACAAAAAAAATGCCCAGCACAATGACGACGCGCTCGTACCAGATGAGCCAGGTCAGCAGGAAATGCGGTGCCTCTTGCATGCCTTCAGGCGTGTCGTCCATTTTCGGCCCGGCGAGCGCTAATATCGCTTCAATTTTCATTACGTTTTCGCCCTGCAGTTAAATCAACGGTACGCCACTTCGACTGAAATATAGAGCGTGGCGATATTGTAAAGCTTTGGAGGCTTGACAAAAGTCGGTTCTCAGCCGGCGCGCGCCGGACGCGGAACTCTATTCCGGCCCCGTTCGCCGAATCGCATAGCCTGTTAGATTATTTACAGTTTACGTCGCCACCTTACAGTAAAGCTTAATCGCAAGAGAGGGGCTCGACGTGCTGGCGCCTCGAGGGAGCGAATTAACCAATACTACGACGGGAGATAGCGAATTCCGTTGACTATTCGGCCATTCTGTTAATCACGTTCGCGTTAATCATCTATGGACTGATTAGCCGCAAGCTTGAAGCGTCGATCCTGACAGGACCGATCTTATTCACTGCGTTCGGCCTGGTTGTTGGTCCGGGTGTGTTTGGGTTGATTCCTCTGCAGATTAGCAACGATGGTCTGCACCTATTGGCGGAAGTAACGTTAATTCTCGTGCTGTTCTCCGATGCAGCAAACATCGACCTGGCGCGGCTTCGTCGAGACCACAATCTACCGGTACCCAAATATTTTCGGGGACAGTATATTTAATTCGTATTGAGGCGTTCCGCAGGGCCCCGACGAGGTTCGAGGCGAGTCACAAGGAGCTAGCATTTAGCGTACAAGCAAATCCAATTCCAAGTGCAGCGTGGTTATTCGCATCAGCACTGGGCATGTTTGGCGCGAAGCGCCGTAACCGCCGAGCCTTAGATCGCAATAAGATGTACCGATGCTCGACCGGCCGCTTATTTCAGCAACGGACGTTCAATCGAGTCTGGAATCACGCCACAACGGGCAGTTAAGTGCCCACAAGAGAAGCTTAGAGGCCGCTGATCTCCGCTAGTCTTTCCAAAGTATTTTCCGCCGATTCAGGAACGAAGTAGTGTGGCGTAACAGCGGCATGTTCAGGACCCGGGCCCAGCATCAATACCACTCGATGCGCACCCGCATCCTCGTATTGTTTGATGAGATCAGCACATGCGCTTTCTTCCGTTACGCCTAATAGGACTGTTATATCGAAAGATTCAGGGTCACGCCCAGCTTCCTCTGCAAAGTGTTGCAAAGTACTCAAAGCGTCGCGAAGTAGATCCGGGGAGTAAGCGGGTGGACACCAACCATCTGCCCAATTCGCTACGCGGCGCAAACTTTTCTCGTCATACGAGTATGTCCCGAGTAACACCGGAGGGCACGGTTTCTGAACAGGGTGAGGCAAGCACCGAATCAGCGGGAAGTCGATCTCCAGCCCGTGATACTCGGCTTCGTCTTCCCTCCACAGAGTCCGCATCGCTTCCACGCTCTCACGCAAACGTCTCCATCGCGTCGAAAACTCCGTCCCCAAGATCTCGGTTTCTTCCCGCAGCCAGCCGGCGCCAGCACCGACGATGACACGACCGTTGGAGAAATGATCTAGCGTCGCAATTTCCTTAGCTAAAATGATCGGGTTTCGTTCGGGAATAAGACAAATACCCGTAGCCAACTTAATCGTCGTTGTGACTGCCGCGACGGTAGCGAGTCCGATTAAAGGGTCAGGCATGCAAGTGTAATGCTCTGGGATTTTTCCGTCCGATGTCCACGTGTTATTGGTCTCATACTGGACCGGTACAACCGGATGCTCAGGGAGCCAGAACGACTCAAACCCTAGGGCCTCCGCCTTCTGGCCCAGTATCGCCGGAGCAATTGTCGTCGGCGTTGGAAACATAAATAAGCCAATTTTCATACTCGTTCCGCTTTATCCTCTAAAGTACTGAGTAGGCGATCAAGCACGACCACAATTTCCGCAGCGGATGTGAAACGTAAGGCGAATTCAATCAACCTATTCCGGACCATTTTCTATTCCAATAATTTCCTTATCCACAAAAATTCGGTAATCCGTGGTGAAGCTGTAAGGGTTCTCTTTCCACCACATTCGGCCGCCGGGGCTATTCAAGAACGTTTTCATCGAGCGTTTTTCGGCCTCCCAAAGTCGCGAGTCCACCGTCCCAGCCTCACGCTGAAAATAGATTGTTTCCATGACATGGAAGGCCGCCAACAGTACGAAAGACATTCGAGCGAACTCGTCTTCGGTTAAGTCTTCGGGTTTTGCTAAGCCGATCCTTAGGATTCGTGCGAGCGACTCATCGGTTGCCATCCAGCCGTTGATTTCGTTCCACGAATTCGTAATTTCGTGGAACGAAGAGGAACGAATGGCTTTATTCGTCTGTCGAATTTGGGTGGATAAATATAGCAGCGTAACAATAACTGCTACCGCACCGACAACTTCCGCGATTGTTGCAATTACTTCCCATTCCATCTGCAAACCCCGCATCGAAAACCCCTGCGACTAGCATATCCGACGGCGTTGTTTGTGGGAACTTCCGGCCATGGCCGTTCTGCGTCCGATTACCCCACTGATTGATTGTCGACTTACTGGAATCCTTGCCGTAATTTCGAGGAAATCGCGGAAGCTGCCGTTCGTCGAGTCCGTGGGAACGCTCGCTTAGTGCCCGTTTCTGCCGTTCCACGATTGACGGTACGGACAACATCAACATCGTTAAGGACACATGTAACTAGGCGAGTGGTAGATGCAGTTCTGACTTTATCCCGCATGAAGTTGGGCTCGGCCTAATTTGGTTTCGGAACGATAGTCGGAACGATAGGACAGGCAACATAGCGGAAGGAACGATAGGACAGGCAACAAATTGCGGCATCGAAACCGATCGGTCGTGGTCGACAACAATATGTTCTCGAATGTTGAGTCCGTGGGCAGGTTGAACAAATCGGAAAGGAACTAGCAGTTTGTCGCTCAGATCGACCGGGCAGCGCGCGGAGCGGCCATACCCGCCCGCGTCGCTACGTG
>JBLFWZ010000112.1:0-13193 GCA_047611905.1 Gammaproteobacteria bacterium
CAGGGGCGCGATTCGATTCTGAAAGTTACTCATATCAGTATTCATTCTCAAAAGAACTGATCGATGAATGGCAATGGAGCGAACATTTTTCCGGCCAGCCAGAAATCGAACGCTACTTGCATCACGTCGCCGATAAGTTCGATTTAAAACGCGACATCGAGTTGAATGCACGAGTCGCGACCGTGGTCTATAACCAGTCGGAGAAGTTGTGGGAAATAGAAACCCAAAACGGTCTACGCGCAAGCGCACGCTTTGTCATGTGTGCAACAGGACTCCTCTCGGCTCACCAATTTCCTGACTATGAAGGAGTGGAGAGCTTTAAAGGGACGTCGCTGCATAGCGCACGTTGGCCTAAAGAGCCCGTCGATTTTAAGGGCAAGAAAGTTGGCATTATTGGTAGCGGCCCGACGGCCGTTCAGATCATCCAATCAATCGCGCCCGAGTGCGAGAAATTAACCGTTTTCCAACGCACCGCTAACTGGTGTACGCCGCTGCGTAATGCGCCGATTAAGCCAGAGGAACAACAAGAACTTACGCAAAAAGCGCAAGACATTTTCGATCTCTGCAAACGCACCTGGGCAGGGTTCATTCACGAACCCGACGAACGTGAAGCGATGAGCGTGCCGAAAGAAGAGCGTTTGGCGCGCTATCAGGAATTATACGATCGCGGCGGATTCGCCTTATGGTTGGGCAATTTTAGTGATTCGTTTACCTCGCGCGAAGCGGCGGACGAAGTCGCCGAATTCCTCGCCGAGAAAATCCGTGAAAGAGTAAAAGACCCGGTAATGGCCGAAAAACTGATCCCCAAACACACGTTTGGTACCAAGCGTTGCCCGGGTGAGAAAAACTATTACGAGATTTTCAATATGGACACGGTGGATCTGGTCGATCTGCGTGAAACGCCGATCACAAAAATCACCCCGACCGGCATCGAAACGGGCGATGACTTGCACGACTGCGACATCATTATTTATGCGACCGGTTTTCACAGCATCACCGGTGAGCTTTTGCGCATGGATATTCGTGGCGAGAACGGCGTATCTTTGCAAGAGCATTGGTCTGATGGACCGAAGACGAATCTTGGCGTGCAGTTCTCCGGCTTTCCAAACCTGTTCGCCATCATGGGTCCGCACAATCCAGCGCTGTTCTGTAATATCACGCGCTGCGTCGAGAGTAATGTCGAATGGATCGTCGGCTGTATGCGTTACCTACGCGACAATGGCTTCAACACCATTGAAGCTACGGTAGAAGCTGAAGAAGCCTGGACCGAGCGCTGTTACAAATCGGCCGACGGCCTGTTGATTAACGAAATGCGGGACTCTTGGTTCTTTGGCAGCAACAATCCTGAAAATATTCGCGGCCGATTCTTAATGTTCGCCGGTGGCGTGCCGGCGTATCGAGAGATTTTCGCCGACGTTGAGGCGAAAGGCTACGAAGGCTTTCGTATCACCTAGCTGAAATACACGAAGTCGAGCCCCTTATGCGAGCATTCGTCGTTTAAGGGGCGATCGACGGACTCCAGCCGAGCAGCTTCGCGAGGCTGGCGCTGGCCTAGAAACCGATTTGAGAGCCGCCGTCAATGTTGAGATGCTGCCCGGTGATATAGCTCGCGGTATCGGAAAGTAAGAAGCAACAAGGTCCGGCAACTTCATCCGGTTCAGCGATGCGGCCCATAGGAATCGACGCTAAGGTGCGATCGATAAACTTAGGCCCACGAATCACTTCAGTCATCGGTGTTTCCACCGCGCCGAAGCAAACACTGTTGACGCAGATCCCATAGCGCGCCCATTCACGCGCAGCGCTCATCGTAATGCCAAGCACTCCTGACTTCGCCGCGCCGTAATTAATTTGCCCTATCGTGCCGCGCCGTCCAGCAATAGAAGAAACGTTGACGATGCGCGATGGTTCGTTATTGTCATCCTTAGCGCGTTCGATCATGTGGCGGCCAACCGCCTGCAGACAATGAAATACGCCGGTTAAATTGACGTCAATCACGGCTTGCCAATCCGCCAGTGACATTTTGTGAATCATGGCCGTGCGAATGATCCCCGCGTTATTAAACAAACCATGAATAATGCCATGCTTAGCGACGACGCTTTCTACAGTGTCTTGAATGAACCCTGCATCGGCAACACTGCCAGCATACACATCGATGTCGCCACCGAGGAGCTTGGCGATATCGCGCGCGCCGTCGCCGTTGATATCGATCAAAGCTAATGTCGCACCTAGGGAGGCAGCTTTCGTTGCGACACCGCGGCCGATACCTTGTGCGGCACCGGTGATAACAATGACCCGGCCTTCGAGACTCATCGGATTATCCATCGTCGTACGCTCCTGTATTTGGGTATGATTGGCTGACACAATCGTCGCCCACGGATCTTAACCCGGATGTCTGGTACCAAGTGCAAGCGCCCAGGAAATGGTCGAAATATTTCCCACCCGCGCTAGAGTTTTCAGCTCGAATTCGAGTATAAAAACAGATTACGAATATTAGTGACGTGAACCGCGATGGTGACCCCCAAATCCGTTCTGGGCACGCTCAATCAGGCCAAGATTTTCGACCTATGATCGCAGCCCTCCTCATCCGAGCATCACACAATGAATATCACTTCTAGAATTATTGGACTCTGCGCATGAAGCATTTGCACGATTCATACTGGCCCGCGACTGCTGAACTTCTGTTGGCACAATCAACCTGCGGTAGCGTCCTGCGCGACGCCGCTGAGCGTGATCCTGATCGCATTGCGCTCATCGATGCTGATGGCCAGTTTGGCCAGCGGCGTCAGTGGACGTATGCCGAACTGCTCGCAGATTCCGAGCGCTGTGGGCGCGCACTCAACGCGAAATTTTCTGTCGGGACGCACGTCGCCGTATGGGCGGCGAACTGTCCCGAATGGGTGATTCTCCAATTCGGACTCGCACTATCCGGACTCGTCATGGTGACCGTGAACCCGGCCTATTTGGTCGGCGAACTTGCTTACGTCCTCCGTCAATCGCGCACGCGGGCGATTTTCTATCAACGCGAATATCGCGGTCAGAATATGCTGTCCGCGATCGAACAAGCGGGTGAGATCGAATCAATCGAGCTCGAACTACAGATTTGCTTCGACGATTTTGACCATTTCATCGACTCGGTCCCCGAGACGCAAGAATTACCAGCCGTCTTGCCGAATCAACCCGCTATGATTCAATACACCTCGGGGACCACGGGCCTGCCGAAAGGCGCGCTCTTAAACCATTACAGCGTGACAAATAATGCCCGGTTTATGGCGGAAATTAAGGCCCAGGATGCCTCCACCATTAACCTGGCAGTCGCTCCACTGTTCCATACCGCGGGCTGCGTCGGCGGCGTGCTCGGCTCCGCACAAACCGGCGGCACTTTATTATTGCCGTCGGCATTCGACGCCGAATCGATGCTCGATCTAATCGAGCAAGAGCACGTGACATATACGTTCGCTGTACCGACGATGCTAATAGCACTACTTACCGCACAAGCAAATCGACCTAGGGATCTCTCAAGCATTGTGACGGTATTCTCGGGCGGAGCGATTGTGCCAATGGAGATTGTTAAAAGAGTCGAAGCGGAATTCGATGCTCGATTGATCATCGGCTATGGCCAAACCGAAACCTCTCCCGCGATCACTCACACGCGACTCACTGATAGTGCAGCAGATAAAAGCGAGACTATTGGTTACGCCATACCCCAAGTAGAAATAAAGATCGTGGATCCCGAAACGGGTGCGACCCAGCCAGTTGGTACATCAGGGGAATTATGCACACGAGGATTTCTGGTGATGATGGGATATTTCGAGATGCCGGACGCAACGGCGGCAACCATTGATGGTGACGGCTGGTTGCACACCGGTGATTTGTGCACAATGGATCCGCGCGGATACTGTCGAATTACGGGTCGGCTTAAAGACATGATTATCCGCGGCGGTGAAAACATCTACCCTCGCGAGATCGAAGAAATCATCTATACACATCCTGACATTGCCGACGTCGCCGTCATCGCTATAGCAGATGACTACTGGGGCGAAGAAGTGGCAGCGGTTGTGCGCTTCGAGGTCGATTGTGAAACTTCTGGAGAACAGCTACGTAGCTTTGTTGGCGCGAAGCTTGCCCGCCACAAAATACCGAAGCACTGGTTCGCGTTAGCCGAAATCCCGACCACGGCATCAGGGAAACTTCAGAAGTTTAAGTTAGTGGAACGGCACCGCACTGGCGAACTCGACGACGCTCGCATTTAGCCCACGCCGACAGTTAGCCGTTAGTAGCGCACACAAATTCGCCTCTCGACAAGCGTAGGTTACATCGAGTCAACGAGCATTTTGAGGCTGGTTCTAATGAATTTGGAAAATAAATTGATTGGTTACTACACGACCGCCTTGCCAGGTCTGGTATTTGCTATCGTCGGTTTCAGCTATAACGCTTGGCGACTAGAAGTCTCCGAAGATAACAGCAATATTCGCACCGCCTCGTTCGCGGTGCTAACTGAACTCGCACAATTGGAGCAGCTCATTTACGCCACGCACTATGATAAAAATATTGAGCACGCGACGCCGAGGGATGGTTGGGTAAAAGTAGGTTTAATTGTCGATCTCAGTATGTTGATTGGCGAGCCCGTTGAGCGCAAAGCCGTGATACTAAAAACGGTATGGAGAGAAGATTGGGCATCGATTGCCGACGAACGTATTGCCGTTGATGATCTGGTTAACGCGATTGACGGGGTCCGTGGGGAAATAAAGACGCAGCTGAAAATGCTTCAGTGAGACGGTTCGGCTGGCGTGCACGATTTAGAATTCCTCCACACGCCAACCTCGACTTCGGCGAAACCGTTGCGGGCTAAATACACCCGCAATCGGTGGCAGTAGTCTTAGCCGTTCAACTTACCGCTTAGAAAATCATCAATCGTAGCGGTGGCGAGCACTTTGCCATCCTTCGCCAAGACGTCGAATAACTTACCGTCTTCTACAGCTCGACAGCTAAAGAATACGACCGCGCCTTTCGGACCACCGTACTCCATGTGCAAATCGCCGCCTGCATTGCGCACGAAATGTCCGGGTTTACGAATTTTGTGCACGATCTCTGTTTCCGTCGTTTCAACGACGTGATGCTCACCTTCTAATACCAGCAGCGACACATCGCCGAGGTGTCGGTGATAGTGGCAGTACGCATTCGGCTCCCAGCGACTCAGAAAGTCGATTTGGCCAGTCTCGGGCTGCACGCCAAGCACGGCGACCCAATAGTCGATAGGATAATCAAAGCGCGGCGAGCCAACAATATGCTGCCATTCGATAGCATCCGGCTTGTAACCAGTGACGAAATTCTCAGGGACGGTTGCGACATTCATCCAGTTTTCCTTCAAGTTAGTGGCTTAAGAGCTGTTTGCGATTGTCTCCTGAGCGCTCCTGCAGTGCAAATCTCCTGGCTCCTGGCATTCTATAAATAAGAGTCAATTAGAGTTCTTATTAGCCGCGGCGACGCTAGTTCGAACCCATCTTGTGGTATTTGACGCACCACACCGGAGCACACAAACAAATAAACCGAATTCCGATTAAGCGTAATGTTTGAGCTTGGAGGTTTTGCCGATCCCCGGGTTAAACGCATTCAACGGATCGCATTGCTGGTAGAAATCCCGTAGATCGGCTTCGGCCGGATACAGATGACCCACATTGTGTTCCGCCGGATACTTCGCACCGCGCGCATCGAGTAGAGCGAATAGCTCTGCCTTGAGTGCTTCAGGATCCACGCCTTTTTTGACAACGAAATCGTGATGGAACACCATGCAGAAAAAATGCGCTAAGCGAAAGGGTGCGGCTAATTGATCCAGAATTTCCGGGCTATACAGACAATGCCAATCGTCGTCGTTGCGTCGCAGTGCAATGTCGAGCGGCATGATCCCACCGATTTCTTTAGAGTGAATTAATGCGTAACGACCCGACGCACTCCCGGCGACGAAGCGATGCAGTAGCGCGGCATCCGCTTCTTTGTCGTCGCAAACGAAAAACTCACCTGGGTAGGCGCCATTGAAATAGCTGTTTAAGAGTTCGTGCGTTACTTCAATGACATCGTCGTTCGCCTTAATGATCAAGTGATGTTCAAAGCGCGTGCGATAGTCTCGGATCCGTTTTGGCAAATGATCCGGCATTAGGCTCGCGAAAAATTGCAAACTACGGTCGACAAGTTTATCTGGCAGGAAACTTAGCTTCGCTAAATAACCGTCGACCCGGCCTTTGAACGCAAACAGCTTGGGCAGAAAC
This sequence comes from Gammaproteobacteria bacterium, assembly GCA_047611905.1. Lineage (GTDB taxonomy): Bacteria > Pseudomonadota > Gammaproteobacteria > UBA11873. The sequence goes on from JBLFWZ010000112.1 coordinate 6,264, forward strand.
GCAGTACCGAAATACTTAATCGCGAGATAATTATCTTTACAGTATTTGTCGGCGCCGTCGAAGTAACTGTTGTGCATGTACTCACCCATTTCGGGCAGCACCTTAAATTCCGACAAAATATGCTTTCGAAGTGCCGTGAATACCGTTGGATCGTTGGTGCCGATATAGAACACTTTGTCGCGCTCCGGATCCGCAAAAGTATCCAGGCGCACCGCGAATACCGCGAGTTTACCGGCACAACCGCTGGACTCATGTAGGCGACGCTTATCTGCGTTAAAACGCGCTGGGGTGTCTGCTTCTATGTCTCTGACGCGCTGCTGGTATTCGCGATCGGAGGCCATTTGGTCGATCGACATGCTTGGGTTTGGGTCGAACTTAGCGGCCTGTAAATTTGTCAAAATTTCTTCTGGCCCATCACCTAACTCTATGCCGAGTTGGTTTACCAATCTCAGCTCACCGTCTTCGCCTAGCTGTGCGTAAACTGAAAGCTCGGTATAAGCAGGGCCGCGATTCACCAAGTTGCCGCCCGAGTTATTACACACGCCACCGACCACTGATGCGCCAATACACGAAGAGCCGATCACGGAATGGGGACCGCGGTTCAATGGTTTGAGTTTGTCTTCTAATTGATAGAGCGTGGCGCCAGCGAAGGCCACGACTTGTTCACCGCCGTTCAAGAGAACCAGATCATCAATCTTGAGTGTATTGATAATCACGATCCCGCGATCGTAGTCTTCGCCGTTTGGCGTCGATCCCCCATTTAAACCCGTGTTGGCCGCCTGGAGAATAATGATCAGGTCGTTGGCGACGCAAATTTTCAGAACCCGCCATATTTCCAGCAAGCTCTCAGGTAGTACCACGGCTCTGCAACTACCACGACCGATGCGGATCCCAGTCCGATAAAACGACGTGCGGCTATCGGACGTTAAGACATTCGATTTGCCGACAACGTCGACTAGCGCAGGTATCAGCGCATCCGAAACTAATGAATTCATATCGTTTCAAGTCAATCCTTCGTTCGACGGATTAAAAATCGACAGTCGTAGACCTCAAGGGTGAACGTTTGCTTGACCGGCCGAGGGCTAAAAATTTGCCTGTCCAGTCGTGTTCTGAGTTTCGACGGCGTATCTCGGGATCCACTAAATCATACTCTCCGAGCAATACACCTACTTGCAGTCACCGACCCTGATAGTCAGAATTCGGTGCATTGTACGAGAAATTAGCTGGCCTCACTCTAGCTGCTGCAACGGGGTTTGTCCGGGCGCGAACAATACAGTCCCATTTCCGTATTCGAGCTTTCAATTTTCACAGGAGCATTATGAGTCATGAAACCAGTTTGCTTGATTATCGGAGCAGGTGCTGGCATTGGCGGCAACGTCGCCAAGCGTTTTGCTAGGCACGGGTACCACTTGTGTCTGTGTCGCCGCAGTGACCAGGAGGGCCTCGACAAACTGGTCGAAGAGATCACGAGTGCTGGTGGATCGGCATCCGGGTTTCTACTAAATTCCGTCGTCGAGAACAGCATCGAAGATCTCGTCGCCACGATCGAAGCAGATATCGGCCCGATTGAAGTCGCCGTTTATAATTTGGGCGCGCAGATTGGCAACCGAGCGCTCGCCGATACGAGTTACAAAGCCTTCGATATGGGTTGGCGTATCGGTACGTTTGGCCTTTTTCGATTGGCCTCAACCGTTTGCCCACTGATGGTGGAGCGCGGCAAAGGCGCAATTTTGGTCACCTCGGCGACCGCAGCCGTACGCGGCAATGCGGGCCAACACTCACACGCGGCAGCCATGGGCGGAAGACGCATGCTGTGCCAATCCTTGAACGCGGAATTTTCTTCGCAAGGTATTCACGTGTGCCACATTGTCGTTGATGGCGCCGTCGACGCGCCAGACACGCTCGGCAAGATGCTCGGAGCAGAGAAATTTCAGGCGCTGCGAGAAAGCAAGGGTCTCAGCCATGACGGTCTGATTTTGCCGGCCGAAGTTGCTGAGACGTATTTTTATCTTGCCCACCAACATCGCTCGGCTTGGACTCATGAAATTGATATTCGCGCGTTCTCGGATCGGCCGTGGTGGAATAACTAATTGGCCGAGTAGAAGTCCGAGCGAAGTAGACCACATAGTACACGACCGTGGCTCGCTAGCAGCCTCTCGAAGTTAGGGAGTCGTCACGAGGCGAGTCGTTGTTCTAATCGACGACAATAAACGGTGACCTGAACCACTATCCTAGCGCCGCAATAGATGCCTCCTAAGTCCAACGGGCCGCGAGTGCGCGAGGCTAGGCCGTCGCGCGCCTCAAGCCGCTAACTGGCTTGCAGCTTGCGGTGCCAGTTCCTCGCGGCCTGAATCACGGTTGTGCTGCTCAAGGATATGGAGTTCTGCAGGGGTCGCCCATTTTTCGTCCCACTCTTTCAACATTGGGATCATCAGTTTCCAAAATACCGGCGGAAACCACGACGCCAAGGTCATCGTAAGATAACCAAACGGTGGCTCTGGCATCGGCTTGTATTCATGTTTGTAATAAGGCCGGTCGTATTCATGATGAGAGCCATGTCGACCTAGATTAAAGGTGAAATGATTACTCAGCGGATTAAAACTTGAAAACGTATTGCGGGTGGTCACTTTCTCGCCTTCCAGGCGGATCAGACCGTAGTGGGAGAAGAAGTTAAGGCCTTCCAAAATAACCTTCGCGAAACCTGCCGCAATTAGCCAAACACAAAATCCCAGCCAGCCGCCAATCCAACACACGGCAACCACCACTAGCGCGCCCCGCAACCAAGCGTGCACGACTCTATTGGCAGGCGAAAACCAATGTTTCCCGAGCTTATCGAGACGCGCCCGCTCAATGTCATAACCACCCTTCCATTGAGCCCAGCCACCGACGGTTAGAAATTCGTAAAAGCCGACCCCACGTTTCGGCGAAACCGTATCGACACCTGCGTAACCCAGATTCTTGTGATGTCCGAAAACGTGCTCTGTGGCAAAGTTTGTGCCGAACATCAAAGCAAAATCCCATCGTCCGAACCACAGGTCTAGTGGTTGGGTTGTGCGATGCGTTAGCTCATGTGCAGCACCGATCCCGCTAACGCCGAGGACGCCACCCAGCGACATACCAATCCCCACATAGTCGTACCAACCGTTGGCTTCGCGCGCAGCAAAAACGTCGATCCCAGTCCCAAACACAGAAAAAATGGAATTGGTCAGCGCGCCGAAACCAAGCACATCGCCGCTGCCGCACGCCCACGCAGCGACAAATAGTGCCAGCACATGGCTGATAACGACGGAGTAGATGATCAGATCGTGAATAATCGGATAGCTATAATGCGGCGTCGTCTCGTCACGCGAATGGTGAGTGAGAATCTCGCCACCCACTCCGATGACAAACAAGTAAGCAAATCCCGTCCAAACCCACCAGCCTCCAAGTAAAAAGCCGATAATCGTGAGCGGGATCCAAGTCCAGTGGATATAGGCGAATCTTAGGTACTTCCACATGTTTGTTCTCCAGGGCAATTTCCACGTCACGTTCAACACAGTCTAAGAGTTCCGTCGTGTGGTGTAAAAGTGGGCAACAGAACCTTTATCGGGGCGGACGTCGGGAACACGAACAGAGAACTCGTCGAACTAACCGTGTGGATAGATCTGCGTCTCATCGACCGGGATTACGGCGCGCGCAGGCCCGATCGTCACAAACGTCAACGCATCTGAGCCATCACTGTTTCGGCGAACTCATCGCACATCTCGTATTGGCGTTCAACGGGCGCGATGAAGTTAATGCCCGTAAGCCCCTGGGCTTCAAGAACTTTAAGCTGCTCGACGATGTCGTCCGCTTGGCCGGCAATACAAAACGCCCGAATGATCTCTGGTGTGATGAACCGCGCTTCGGCCGGATCGAGATGCCCATAATGGCTCTCGTGCGCTTCCGTGAACGATCGCTCGGCATCACGCGCTTCACGAAACGCGACGTATTCGTCCCAGATTGATTGCGCGTAATCAGGCGGCTCGGTGGCGGATTCACGGTATCGGTCATACATGAAGTGAATGTTGACCATGATCGACGAACCTACTTCATTCAAAACTCTTTCGGACCTTAGCGTCTCACCAGAACGTAATAGCAACAAATTGACCAAGGCGTAAGTCTCGAACTTTTCCGGCGATCGTCCCGCCCTATCCGCACCCATTTTTACATTCGCTAACGCGTCCACAATGCTACCGCCGCGCGGAATACCCGTGATCAAGCCTTCGCCATATTGCCCCGCGAGAGCTTGCGCGCGGGGGCCGAAACCACCAACGTGGATAGGTATTGGATCGTCAAGGTTAATATGTCCCAACTCGAGACTTTGAAACGCGATGTCTTCGGAAATTCCGTTGGCTTCAAAGCTAACCGTCTGCCCGCTTAAGAGGCCTCGAATAAGCTTTAAATTCTGCTCAAACGCGGCCAGCGTCATGGGTCTTTGCCCCATCGCGCGCAAACCAGTGTTACCTGTCCCGACACCCAAAAAAGTGCGGCCTGGCGCGATCACGTTTACCGTCGCAATTGCATTCGCGATTACCGGTGCCAACGACAGCGCAGGAATAGCAACACCTGATCCAACCGCTATACGACTCGTCCGATCGGCAACCAGTGCGAGCAGCGCCCACAAGTTTGAGCGGATCATTGGGCTGTCCCACACCCAGCAGAAATCATAACCAAGGCGCTCAGCGCGAACGGCAAGACTCACTTCCGAAATTTGACTCACGGTGATGCCGAATTTCAAGCTGATACTCCTTGGCCTTTGAACAACTAAAACGAGCGCCGTGTATCCGAAATAACACGGTTAGGAATTAATCCGATGATCCGATTCTGAACGCGAGGACGCTCGCTGCCGGCAACGTCCTCGCGCCTTCACTGAGAGTCGCCGGTGCGTAGATGCGGCACTGCCGATCGGCCGAAGCAATCAATTGGATGTGATACATTCTAACGCAAATGATTATTGACGAATTTGGTGAGCACATGAATACGATTGCAGCGAATTCAACAGGCGACGATATGACAACTCAACACCCCGCCGAGATAGAAAATCTAGTTCAAGAATTTGCTGCGCGCAAAACCGCAGCCATCGAAGCGCGCAGGATCCCGGATGCCAATATCAAGGCGATGCGCGATGCTGGGCTGTACCGAGTCTACAATCCGAAACGTTTCGGCGGTGATGCAGTGCACATGGACGATGTTCTCCCAACGGTTGCCCGGATCGCCGAAGCTTGCCCGGCAAGCGCTTGGGTTCTCGCAGTCTTTCAAATACACAACTGGGTGCTGTCGCTGTTTCCAGAACAAGCGCAACACGAAGTGTTCGGTGCCAACCAGGATGCGGTCGCCTGCGCTTCGCTTAATCCGAGCAAGAATATGACCCGCAAAGTTGCTGGTGGTTATTTGATCGAAGATGGGCGCTTCACATTTTGCTCTGGCGCGCACCATCGCGACTGGGCGCTGTTAGGCTCATTGATCGTCGATGATGCAGGCGCGGTTTGCGATGTCGGTTGCATGCTGGTTCCAGGCGACGATCTCGAAGAACTGGACGACTGGTATGTCTCCGGTTTGCAGGCGACCGGCAGCATAAGTCTTTTGGCGAAAGAACTATTCGTTCCTGAACATCGATTCTTATCCTACGGCGCCGCCACTGCGTACCAGTCCCCGGGCCGTACAATAAACTCTGAAAGTTTGTACATGGCCGCGTTCGTCCCAATGTTGGTATTGAATCTGGCCGGCCCGGCACTCGGCGCGGCCGAAACCGCTCTGCGAGCATTCGTTGCAAATCTAAATGAAAAAGGCAGTAAAGCGGGCACTTATCCGCTGCCAGGAATCGCTCGGGTCGATGCCCCGGCCACGCATGAGGCGATCGCCACGGCACGCATGCAGATCGATTGCGCGCGTCTCCTACTCCAGCAATCTGCCGCAACGATCCGACGCTTCGCCGAACTAGGACAAGCAATGCGCCCTGAAGACTCGGCCAAAGTAAATTTAGAGACAAGTTATGCGGTTAGAGAATGTCTGAAAGCCACCCAGCTATTATTCCTACAAGCAGGCGGGGCCGTTCTACACCCCGGGCATCCGTTGCAAGAAGCCTATCAAGACGTCACCGCGGTTAATTGCCATGGCTTTCTCGGGCACGAGGCGAATCTTTCTTTATATGGGTCACTAGTCACCGGACACGATCACCCGGAGGCGTTTTTATAAGGCGCGTACGGCGGACGAGCGCGTGGGCGTCGCACGCGAATAGCCCGGTTAAATCATTATTTTCGAGCGCCGAGTGTCTGCGGAGCGCGTGTCTTCACACATGCAAGATTTCGCCCCTGAGCGAATAAGCGATCATTAAGAATTCTTCTTGCTCGGTTTTACCGATGTTGTTCACATTCATGGCGTCCAGGATATCGTCGAGCACGGCGACATACTCTTGCTCGCTAATATTCATGCCCTTGTGCGCCGCAAGCATATCCTTGCCTGAGTAGGTCTGCGGGCCACCAGTGCCCGCACAGATGAACTCCGCCACTAGCCGAATAACGTCGTCGCGATCGCTCGCCCCGTAGCGAGCATTAATGATCTCGTTTTTCGCATGATTGTCGAAAATGGACGTCGCTAACGCGCGAATTTTTTCCTCACCACCGAGTCGTTCGTATAATGTTCCATCGGCCATTTCCGATCTCCTTAAATCAAAATCAGCATGTTGCAATCGACGACTTGCCGCACCGCATATGCCTATTTACGCCGCAGCTTCCAAGGCGGATGTGTCGAGCTTATAAAGGTTCGCTACATTCTCATGCAAAATGAGGTTTTTTTCCGCTTCCGTCATCGACACTAAGTGCTTATCCAGCACTGATTGAGACCAAGGCCAAGTGGAATCCGAATGCGGGAAGTCGTTCGCCCACATCATCCGAACTCTGTTCAAAAAGT
>JBLFWZ010000113.1:0-13171 GCA_047611905.1 Gammaproteobacteria bacterium
ATCTGGCCAGTAACAAAGGATCGCACGTGCCGGTGCGTGACGCCGTAACGATGATCGATCTGCAGGCACAACACTGCACGACCTTACAGGCGAGAACTGAAATAAACACCAGCACAAACAAGGCTTCCGATTTTGCCGTGCAAGCCTTGCGAACGAAAGGTCGATAACGACCTAACAAAGAGGCGATAGTCCCCCATGATAGATAAAAGATTTGCCAATTTTGATGCAGTCGTAGCCGATCTGCCCGAATTACACGATGGCGCAATTATAACGGCCGGCGGATTCGGTGATGCGGGAGTCCCCGAACTGCTGATCGATGCAGTGGCTACACTCGGTCTGAAGAATCTCACTGTAATCGCCAACAACGCAGGTTCCGAACGCGGCGGCGTAGGCAAACTACTTAGAATTGGCGCTGTATCGAAAGTGATCTGTACGTTTCCCCGTTCATCCGGTTCGACAATTTTTGAAGAACTGCACGCCGCCGGAAAAATTGAATTGGAACTTGTGCCCCAGGGAACCTTAGCCGAGCGCCTTCGCGCAGGCGGCGCCGGCATCCCTGGTTTCTATACGGCAACAGCAGTAGGTACACCGTTAGCAGATGGCAAAGAATGTCGTGAATTCGACGGCCGGCAATATTTATTGGAACGAGCGATTAAACCTGACGTGGCGCTCGTCCATGCCGAGCAAGCCGATCGCTGGGGCAATTTATGCTTCGCAAAAACCGCCCGCAACTTCAACCCGGTAATGGCGATGAGTGCTCGCGCGAGCTTGGCGCAAGTTAATCATTTCGTGGAACACCTTGATCCGGAAACGATCGTCACCCCAGGTATTTTTGTGACCCGAGTAGTGGAGATCCAAGCATGAGTAAATTAACTGCACTAGATATCGCCCAGTGCGCCGCTAACGACATCGCCGAAGGCAGTTATGTGAACCTTGGCATCGGCATGCCGATGCTTGTATCGAGCTGCCTGCCGCCAGACCGTGAGTTCGTGTTGCATACCGAGAACGGCATGTTGGGCATGGGACCACCGCCGCCAGAAGGCGAAGAAGACATGGAGCTCATCAACGCGGGCAAGCAAGCCGTCACGATTGGACCCGGCGGATCGTTCTTCCATCACGCAGATTCCTTCGCAATGATCCGCGGCGGTCACATCGACATCTCGATCCTTGGCGCCTATCAGGTTGCAGAAAACGGCGACATCGCAAATTGGATGTTACCAGGACCGAAACCACCTGCGGTTGGCGGCGCCATGGATCTCGTCGCCGGTGCAAAACAAGTATGGGTCATGCTATCGAGCCACGTGTCTAAAGATGGCGCTCCGAAAGTCGTTGCCGAATGCGACCTGCCGCTCACCGGAGTTCGCTGTGTTAACCGAATTTATTCAGACTTGGCCGTTATTGATGTGACCGACGAAGGGCTCGTCGTGAACGCTATGCTGGACGGCTTGTCGTTCGACGAACTGCAGCAGAAAACCGGTGCGCAACTTAAACAGGCCGCGCAAATGAAAACATTGCTTGGATCTGCCGGGTAGTCATCACGGCGATAAAAACCGCGACCTATTCGAGCAGCAACTGACAAAGGCGAAATAATTGTGCGTATCGGTGTTTCATTTCCCACAGCCGAGATTGGCAACGACCCAGAAGATATCCGGACTTTTGCGCAAGAAGTCGAAGCCATGGGCTATGACTATCTCACCTGCATTGACCACGTCATTCAATCGCGCGAGGCCATCGCCGATGACTGGCGGGCGTACTACACACGTGACAATCCCTTCCACGAGACACTCGTTCTCTTCGGCTTTTTAGCTGCCGTTACTCAGTCGCTGGAATTAGCTAGCGCGGTTTTGATTCTTCCCCAACGCGCGACGGTCTTAGCGGCAAAACAACTCGCGGAGATCGATGTGCTCAGTGGCGGGCGACTACGGGTCGGGGTGGGCATCGGTTGGAATGAACTCGAATTCGACTCTTTGCATCAAAATTTTAAGAACCGCGCCAGGCGCATCGAAGAGCAGATAGCGCTCATGCGCGAACTGTGGACCAAAGAGATTGTCGATTTTGACGGAACCTGGGATCAGGTTCACGATGCCGGCATTAACCCGCTACCCGCGCAGCGGCCTATTCCCGTGTGGTTCGGTGCTTTCGTGGAACCGGCGATACAGCGGGCTGGGCGCATCGGTGACGGTTTATTGCTCAACCCGCGGGTCGGCCCAGGCACGCAAGCGCAAAAAGAAATCGACATTTTTCACGCCGCAGCGCGCGAAGCAGGACGGGATCCAACCGCGTTGGGATTAGAGGTGACGATGTTCACCGAGGGTCGGGCCGCCAAGGCGCTACGCGAAGATGTCGAGGGTTGGCGAGAGCACGGCGCGAGTCATCTCACCGTGCGCACGATGGGCTCGGGTTTGACTTCGGTAAAAGATCACCTGCGTGCGCTCGAAAACGCGCGCAAGGCATTAACGTAGCGATCAAACGGCGACGACACGCAATACCAGAGATCGCCACATAGGAAAAACCACTAGATTCGAAAGACGTAAAGCGTGCGCAAACCCTAACAAAGCTACTACCGAACCTGTTCGCGATTTTTGCTGAGTTTGAAGACGCGGTTTATGAATCGGGCTCTTGGTCGTACAAAATCAAAGATCTGTTCGTGGTCCGCAGGCACAGGTCGCGTTAACGCCTCTTCTCAACCAACTTCACCTCACATACTCGATAAGTAGCTATTACGGGCCGCCGCCAATTACGACAATTAGGATGGCAACTGACCAACAAAGTCGGAGCACCCCCTGGGTATGCGAGGTCCGCTGAAGCTCGATTTCTGTCTGTCGCTGGCTTCACGCAGCTCTTTGAAATTAAGTCTCTGCCGACGTTCATAACTCGATATGCAACTTAATGATATCGGCCAGGAAGCGACATTCGAAACAACAATGCGCAAGACGAATCGTTAGGTTCACTAAATCCTATTCGTCGCGATCTCAAGTCACTAAATCAACAGTGTCCCGAACACCACCCTGCCTCGCGCAGGTGTTTATACCGCAGCGGGGTCGGCACTAGATGAAGGTTCATCGTCGGCGTCCTCAATCTTCAAAAGCAATGGTGGCAGCAACAGGAACACCGCGATTAATGCGACGGCGATGACGGCCGCCGTTAACAGCCCCATGTCCGCATTTAAACTGAAGCTCGAGGTGGAGAGCGTCAGAAATCCGATCACCAGGGTTGTAGTGGTAATGACCAACGCGGTGCCAACAGTGCGGAACGCGTAGCGAATTGCATCCTGCGGATTCAGGCCGCTCTCGCGCCTCGCTCGCAAGTACTTCGACAAAAAATGCACCGTGTTGTCAACCACGATGCCAAACGACATACCCGTCACCACCGACAAAGTCATGCCAACCTCGCCAACGAATATTCCCCACAAGCCGAAACCAACCGCCGCAGGAACGAGATTCGGAACGAGGCTCACCGTGCCGATTTTTATCGATCGCAACGCCAGCACCAAGATGATTGATATTGCGGCCAACGCGGCTGACGTGCCGAGCAACATGGTGCGGCTATTTCTCTGCCCAATGTTTGAGAACATCAACGTCGGGCTGCCACTGATCACACGCTTGATCGATGGTGCGTTTTCTTTCACCCAGGCGTGCACATCTTTATCGAGAGCAAGCACCGACTTGCTTGAAATAGTACCGATCGTGTGCGCGATCTTGGTGGCGGATTTATCAACGTTGATTTGATTGTTGATATCGAGTCCGTAGGGTAACGACATTTCATAAAGCAATAGGTACTGCGCAGCCAGTTCACGATTTTCCGGCAACGTGTAATGGCCTTCTTCATCACCATGCATGTTCTTGTTCAGGCGTTTCATGATGGTCGTATATCGATCGACGTGGACCGTGCCGGGCTGAGTTTCCAGCCATTGGGAGAGCTTTTCAACGTCACGAAGAAAAGCCGGATTGCTGATGCCGCCAGGCTCGCCGCTTTCCAACGAATAATCGTTGATGTGGACACCCGTCATATTATCCGCCATGAAATCGGTGTCCGTGCGGAACGATATTGACTCGTCGAAATAATGCACGAAGACATCGTTAATTTCGTTGCGGGGTATGTTCGCAATGAGTGCCCCGAAAACGATGAGAGTCGACCACAACAGGATCCGTCGTTTGGCAATCACAAAATTTGCGAGGCGGAGCATGAGCTTTCCATCCTGTTGCTCGTGGGCCGGTTTATGTCTTGTGGGTAGCAAGCTCATCAGGGCTGGTAGGAACGTCACGGTTAGCACAAACGAGAACAACACACCCATGCAAACAATGTTGCCGAGATACTGAAATGGTGGCACAACGCTGAAGTTCATACTGGTGAAACCAATCGCGGTCGTTGCGCTCGCCAGGAATACTGGCTGAAGATTGATGCGCAGGCTCTCGTCCATAGCTTCTGCTTTAGGCTCACCTTTGCGCAGTCCATGCACGAAGCTCACCAACACGTGCACGCAATTGGCGACAGCAACAGTGAGAATGATGATCGGCGCTGAAGCGGACATGCCGGTAAGCGGAAAACCAATGTGGCCCGCGGCACCCATGGCAGCCATCACTGAAGCGATGATAATAATCATCGTCACCAAGGTTCCGGCGATCCCGCCGACTAAAATAGCCACGACGATCATCATGAGCACGAAACTGATTGGTACTAAGTTTGTGAAATCACCGGTAGCACTTTCCGAGAACGTATTGTTCAACATGACGATGCCGGAGAGATAGGTGTCAAGTTCGGGATATTGCGTATTAAGCTTGTCTGCAATTTTTCTAGCGTGCGCGGCAATAACGGGCTCGGCTTCTGCGCGCTTCTCGGCTGGCATGGAGAGCGTAATATTGACACCTGTGACGTGCCCCTGCTTAGAGATCAGACGGTTTACGAGAGCCGTCTCTCCGAGCACCGCGTGTCTAATTGCCGACAGCTCTGCGGTCGTAAGAGCAGAAGCATTTTTAACCATATCTCGAACAACAAGGTCGTCTGCCTCTGCGGTGGTGTACTGAAAGTTAGTGATAGAATCGACGCGCCGCGAGAACGGCACCTGCCAGGCATCCTCGGTGAGTTGCTCTATCGCAGACAACGTGCTCGTGGTGAAGACGTTGCCGTCTTTGGGGGCGACAACAATGATGACGTTATGACTTTCATTGTAAGTCGCCTCGATAGTATCGAGATTGGAAAGTTCCGGGTTATCTTCGCTGAAATAGACCCGGTAGCTGGAATCAAAGTAGAGTTTCGACAAGCCCGTAGCCGGAACGGAAACGAGCAAGATGCTAAGCACAATAACAGTCCACGGATTGTTCACAATCCACGTAGCGAAGGCAGCCTCGAACTTCTTCATCAATACGAGTCCTAATTGTTCAGATGGGAATTAAGCGACCGAGCGCCTTTATTTTTTTAATCGATGTTGTCTGGTAGTCAAACCGACGGCAACGACTATGTTGGTCGCATTGCCTGTCCCGAGACTTCCCTGCCAGCATGCGAAGCCAACGAGTTCGTGCAGTCACCTAGTGTATTGTACGCGAGACTAGCAGTCGCTGTGATTCGTCGTTCGCGTGCATGTTAGCTAACGCGAACGGTCCGTTTTGGGCCAAGGGTTGTGTAAAAACTATTTTCGATTTTCGAAAGTGGGGCTCAAAGGCGCAGCTGATCACGAAATGGATGTCTTGATCCCTATCTCGAACCCGGGCCCCTCGCAGTGGGGGATAGTTTCGACACCGATAGGTTTTTCGGGGTTTTTACACACACGCGACCACGAACGGCCATTCGTTACTAGCGGATTTTTTCGCTCACTACAGATTACGTTAATTTGCAAATGAGCGTCCGTTCTTCGAGCAAGCGATACGACTAACCAATATTTGTTTTTCGATTGCATGCAATAGATAAACCGGCAACACCACTATCCCTCGCAATCTTTTATTCGGCCTCGGAAGGACGATGGAGTTTCATCAAACCATTGTCGGAAAGCATGATTGAATGCACAGAGGTCGGAATATCCGAGGAGTAGTGATATTTCTAACAGGCCGATTTGATCCACGCGCAAGTATTCTGTAACCAGTTTTTTCCGTACTTCGGACAGTAAGGCGCTATAGCTCGTATCTTTGGTAGCTAATTTCCGCTGTAGCGTCCGCCCACTAATATGCAGTTTGCTTGATATCATCTCGATAGTCGGCGTTCCATCACAGAGCGAGCGAGCAATATCTGTGCGGATATCTTGCAACAATCGATCCTGCTCCTTGTGCTCTCCCGCCCATATTTCGAGGTGATGCTTCACGACAGGTAATAAACGCCGATCCGCCAGCGGAATTGCTTCGGCGTCCAAATCTAAATCGATGCTAAGTTCCGCACGTTCGCACGAAAATTGCGGTGTACACCCAATAACTTCTTCGTACACACCGGTGTGACTTGTCTCGGCATGTTCGAAACGCATGCCAAACGGTTTCCACCGCTCGCCAACAAGCGATTGCAAATTACACACTACCACCGCTATGCACAAATTTTCGAGATGCCGAAAACCTTCGCTTGCCGGTAGGTTCAGCTGGAAGCCAGCTAACGCTTTCTCCTTGCGCTCGTAATAACACCGAAAGTTCCGGCTATAAGTTGATTGATAGCGAATTAAATTGCTCAACGCAGTACCGACAGTTGGTGCGTTCACGACCGCAAAAGATATTGTTCCGAACACACGCAGATCCACTTCCGCACCGAGATTCAATCCGAAACATGGGTCGCCGATTTCTTCGGCTGCGCTTTCGAGGGTACGTGCTATTACATTGATATCAATCAGAGCTTCACGAAGGTGCGCGTCTGGCGGGAGCTTCGCTCTCGTTCGCACCCGCTCAACTGAGCCGCCACCATTCGCGACGCTGCGCAGCGCTGCATCAATGAGTCGGGAGGTGAATCGTGGGTTTCGGAGATCGGACATCTTGTCGCGCATTATCAATCGATTGGCGCGATTTATCAATGACATCTCGAATTGCGAACTTAGAATGAATCCCCTCAAAGCAATCCTAATCGGTTTTAGATTGCCATACCGCTTGCCCAAAGCCATTAGAGGCTGGGAGAAATTAGATGAAAAACAGCTATAAGTGGATCGCCCAAGAGATCGAATCACTCGACCCGCACCGAGACTATGAGCGGATCTGGCAGCTCATGACTTGCTATTACTTTGGCGATTTCATGATGAATTTCCTCTACACCAATCAATTTCCCTACTACATCATGACGCCCAATGTTGCCAATGCCGTGTCTCGAAACGGCGCCGGCAAACTCATGAAACAAAAAGATAAACGCGAGGCTGATACCGCGTCTCATTTCTGGAGTTGGTTCGAGTACGGGCCATCGCACGCGATCGTCCAGGAGTCAATCAAACGCGTGAACGCGGCGCACGCCGGAGTCGCAAAACGAGTCGGCCCCGGCCGTTACAAGTACAACTACGACTATACCTACACCCTGTGCATGCTTGCTGCCGACTATCACCGCTTGCGCGTGCGTTGCGGGCTTAAGGGCTACACTGACAACGAGAAGAGTGCAGCTCATTTGTTTTGGCAGGAAATATCAAAGCTGTTCCGGCGCGAAGGTGAGCAGCCCTCTACCGAATTTGACCAACGCGTCACCGATTTTCCCGACAACTGGGACGGTGTGCTGGCTTACTTAGAAAATCACGAAGCTAAGCACTGGCCATATACTGAGGACGGGGCGATATGCGCCGAAGCACTACTCCAACAATTTGAGCAACGCTGGTTCCCGAAACCATTGCGGTTCATCGGAAGAAACTTGATGCTCGCGCTAATCGGTGAACCGCCGCACCGGGTACATAAACTTCCGTATCCGAACGCTTTGGTAACTAAGCTTATGGAATTCACCTTCGCGATAATCATGTTTACGAAAGAGCAGATCCTTCCTGATCCAAAGATAACCACGCCTGAAAAGCACAGGAGAGCGCTTCAACCTATAGTTACGTAGCCGCACGTAGTGCTGGGATTCCAGGGTTAGGTTTCGCAACGCACAGAGTTTATGGTCAAGTCTGGTGTTCAAAAATATGAATCAGGCGGCGACCTGGTTGATCTCTGCTACCTCGATCCCGTCTTTGAATTTGGTCCCTATCACCAGCTTCGCCAGGTAATCGTCTCCAGTTCTTCTGCGCACATTGACCCAACTTGAACATCATATGCAGCATGCCGTCGCGGGACAGGCAGCCCTAATTTCGGTGAGAATGACTGGTTAGCTTATCAGTGTCCCGAAGGCCCAGACGATTTGACGTAAAAATTGGCAGCATTCCGAGATTATTACAATGCGTATCGTGTGCATCGCTCGCGTGGCGGCACCGCGCCCGATCGCCGTGCCGGTTTGTCGACTCGCACGCCTGCTCACCCATTACACTTGGCTACATCATTGCCGCAGGCTGTTCCAGACTCCGCTGGCGGCGTGACTACGAATTCGCCACCCATAAGTTTGTAAGGCGGCTTGCGCTTTTAGATTAGCGGCAGCTTAAGTTACTCAATTTCGCGCGCCGTCTCCTCGCCGCACGGTTACGGTTGTTGCTCGGCGCTAACGTGGTCAGGTAAAACGAAGTTGACTAATTAATTATTTAGTTAATCAACCATACTGTAGCCGCCACTAACACTAAGTACTTGCCCGGTCACGTGTCCCGTAGCCGCGTTGGAGGCAAAAAACAGGACTGCGTTAGCCACATCTCGCGGACGACCAAGTTTCTTTAGCGGCATGGCCTTGGCAATGGCTTCAAGCTGGTCCGACGTAAATAGATACGACTTGTCGGCCCACATACTGCCCTCACCCACGTCCTCGTCTTCCTCAGGGGCTGTGACTCCGGGGCACACCGTGTTGCAGCGGATCCCATAACGCCCGTTTTCCTTCGCCAACGTCTTCATGAAACTAATCACGCCGGCCTTAACGCCACCATAAACCGCTGAACGCGGTTCGCCTTGGCGCGCGGCATCCGAACTTAGCGAAACTATAGCGCCGCGTGTCTTATTCGCGAGCATGGCCGTGAGCACTGTGTGGGTACAATTCAAATTACCGATGTAGTTGACGCGGATCACTTTTTCCCAAAATTCTGGCGTCGTCTGGGGAAAATACATCAGTTGATCCCAGCCAACATTGTTGACCAACACATCGATAGTGCCGTAACTGTGTTGAGCCGTGTTCACCATCGCTTGCACTTGCGCTAGGTTGGTAATGTCGGTCTTGACGACTTGTATGTCTGTCGCACCGGAACGACGGGCAACTTCAGCTACTTGTTCCGCCTGCTCAACGTCGATATCGCCGATTGTGATACGCGCACCTTCGCGCGCAAAGCCGAGCACTATCTCCCGCCCAATGTTGGACGCACCGCCGGTAACGATCACCGACTTACCGCTTAACTCTAAGTCCATCGATTTGATGCCCTTGATTCATACCGACGCCTATAAGCCGGTTGTTTTGTGGTCAAGTTACGTTATCGGCATCACAAAGTGGGCACTGATAAGTTGATCACTTAAGGCGCACGCGCGCGCTACCCCACATTACCATCGCAGTAGACACCAAACTGGCTCAGCACCAACGCCTGGCCAATTTTCGCCCGCGACAACGGCATGTAACTCGTTATCCAACAACAGGGAAGTCCAGTCTATATATAAATATTGAATTGGGAAGTACGGACCCCGGGTTATACGCCGCTTACATGGCTTCAGACGTCGGCTTTGGGGAATTCGGGCGACCATCGCATAAGTGCGCATCCCTGGAAGCACCCTGCCCTCACCTGAGTTGTGGTTCTGCTCTCGATAGTCACAGCGTGAATATGAGATCAGGTATGCTGCGATCTGCGTTAATTACGAGACCAAACCGGAGGCAATAAAAATGAACGAATTGACCGTACAAACTCTGCTCGACCGAGCCGCAATCAGCGACGTATTCAATCGCTACGCGATGGCAGTAGACACACGCAACTGGAACCTCTTTCGGACGTGCTTTACGGACGACGTAGAGGCGGATTTTTCGTCTATGTGGCCGGGCGCTGTGTTTCATGGAGGCGATCCATGGGTCGCTAAAGCGCGTGAAATTATCGACGGTCTTGATGCAACGCAACACATCATCACCAACCATACGCATGACATTCAAGGTGACGTGGCGCACTGCACTTCGTATCTGCACGCGCAGCATGTTTTTACGGGTGGCTTGGGCGGTGATCAATGCGTAGTCGCGGGTTACTACACTTACGAGATGGTGCGCACCGATGCTGGCTGGAAGATCCGTAAATACAGCCTCACGGCAACATGGGGCAGCGGTAACAGTGCGGTGTTCGCCATGGCGGGCCAAAGAATGGAGGAGCGCGCCGCCGGTTCGTGATTACTCAGGCGTTTAGCAGGTTGGTCTTACGTCGCCGCCGCTCCTAAGCAGACTGTCGCCCGCACGTCCACAACGAACGCAAACGGCCAACTGCGGGCGTTCGCGGAATATAGAGCAGACTGTCGCGCTAACCGATCCAATTCTATCGAATCGAAATAGAGAAGGCGAAACGGGTTATTGGCTGCCGATCAAATCTCGAAAAATAACCTGCGCTGCGAGCCACTCTGAAAAAAATAAAGTAAATAGCACGGGCACCAAAATAGAAAATATCCATTTTGTGCGCCTAGACCACTCGGCAAGGACCACCGCTCCAATACTGAGTAACGGCCCTCCTACGACCGCAATTAAAAGCAGTGAGGGACCCCACTTAGGAAAATCAAGTATTTCCCAGAAGACCATATCGAGAGCGATGAAAGGTATTACCAAGCCGGAAAAATAGATCGCCGGTGGTGGGCTGGAACGACGAGCCTCCAGTCAATCGCTGGAACGATATCTTGTTTTTGTTAGAGCGACTCGCCCCTACCAAATCATTAGTTCCTGATGACGCGGCCGAACGCGTCGAACTTTTCGGTTTGGCACACAAAATCTGCGGCGAAATGGGTTTCGGCTGGAATTCTCGCCTGAGTATGTTTCAACCCGTCCTTGAATCAGGTCAGGTACCAGCAGGGATGATCGCGATGGGTAATCGCTACGGCTATAACGCAACAGATCTCTCGGCGGCAGCGACCCGGAACGCGGCGATCGTTGCCCATCTGAGCGCAGTTCTGAAAGCACAGTAAAAGCGCGGCAGCAACTATTTCATTGGCGAAAGTCTGAGCGCGGTAGATTTTTATTGGGCGGCGTTCAGCAACCTCGTTTCTCTCCAGTCGCAAGAAGATTGTCCTCTCGACCCATCCATAAGATCGATGATCGACAATGTCCCGGCAGAAGTCACCGCGGCTTATGATCCGATTCTAATTGAGTATCGCAACCGCATCATGCGCGCGCATTTTAAATAGCCCATGGAACTTTGAAACGCTGCATGTACGCGCCGACCAGCGCAATAGAGTGACGTGAATATTCGCCTCGCTCTTGGTTGGTCTACTCAACTACCCATTCGTTGTGCCACAGCAGTTGTAGATGTCGATGTTGAATATGCGCTCCCGGTCCGGTGCGGACGTCGTGCTGGAATACATATGATCCGCACCTGAAGAACCGCTTAGAATTGATCTCGTTTAGTTACGCACTCAATATGAGCGCCCGCTATAGTGTAGATAACCACTTTACAGGTTCGCAAACTCTACAGCGAGGTTCGGCCATCAAGAGACGGTCGCCGCACTGGTTAGTTCAGGGTGTCCGCTAAATCGTAGGAAGTCTCACGTCAGTTACAGCAATTGGTCAAGCGGATTCTGCACTTCGCGTGGACTAGTCTTTGGATTCATCGAATCCTCTAACCTTATCACCCACAAGTTTGCGAAACTTTTCTAGAAAATCAGTTCGCTGCCTACTCCACCATTCCTGAATGAACGGTTGCCCTAGCACCGTATCCATTCCTGTTTGGCTCAGAGGTCCTAGTTCCGGGTCGATTAATGATGCGTGGAATGCAGAACTATATAAACTGAATATCTGAAATACGATCATTCCAAGACGATCCCTTTCATACTCATCTAGCGATTCGTTTTTCTATATTCCTCGTCTATAGATGCTGTGTAGCTCCGAATACTTCGCAATATCGCCGAGAAAGCAGATCATTGTGTCGTTAAATTTCTAGTGTGCTTCTACGCGCGCTAAGTTGGTCGCATGCCGCATTTGTGTTGCTAGGTACACCAAAGAAATTATGACGCCTATCGCGACGACAAAATCCCTCAAATTCCCAAGAGCTTCTAGCATCGTTGACCCCCTTGTTAGCTGTAACTTTCCTTGAGTTCATTTAGCAATCCACTCGCTTCCCGAACCAACGGGCGCCGCTTCTCAACACCATGAGTATTCTCAAGCTTCTGGTTTATTTCTATGTAACGCTTGCGGTACCGATGAAATTCTATTGATTCGTAGAGTTCTTTCATCCATTCCTTTTCTGCGTCCGTTATCGATCCCAGTACCTCAACCGGTATTTCGTTAGCATATTCTTCCTCGGAATAATTTGAACCGTATCGAACTCGTGGAATTATTGCTTTTTCACCCAGCACCTTCGGAATGATGTAAAGATTCGTAAGCATCAAATCTGCGAGAACGTATTTCGCTTTCTGATTCTTACCAAGGCGACGAAGTAGCAATGCACAGCACAATTTGTGAACGGGCTCGCCGATATCGTCTTCAAATGTTTTTTCGTACCATCGAATGTATGCACCAGACCCTTTTAAGTCGCCAAGGACAAAATACAGCCAGAAAATCAAATACCGCTTTCCGTAACCGTCACTGATAGAGCCATACGTCCGCCGTTCTTTCTGCATCGAAGTCTTATAGCTTGATATGCGAGAGCGAAGACCCCTTTCAGTTTTCGGAAACTTATACATCTTTCCGTTACGGCTAACAGACGAATAGCGAGACCCTCACGGTCTCGATATCCGGGTTTTAGAGTGCTGTTTCATTATGGAAAGTCTTTTAAGCAACAACGTCCGAATGGATTCCTGACTTCACATGCGCACTCATTATCTTTGGTCTGTTTCACAACATACGCTTTGGTCTTAGAACTCGCTGCGGCTTCGCGCTTAGAAATCCCGAAACAATAACAAATTAGTCCGTTTTCGGTTTTCTCTTTAGCACCTACGACTGTTCGGATCTGAGCGATTGAAATCGTGTCGTCGTCTTGCCCAAAATAGATGACGTCGCA
>JBLFWZ010000114.1:0-13156 GCA_047611905.1 Gammaproteobacteria bacterium
CACTGTATTTCGACGAACGCGTGTGCGCGCAATGTCGCGCCGTGCCACCGACGTTAACGGGTCTGATACTGCTCGTCACCGAACATATTTTTGTACGCTTCATCAGTTGGATTACCGACTTTTAAATCGTTCGCCATCAGTGCGACACCCCGCTTAACCGCAGGACGGTCGCCCACCATCGCGTTCCATCGTTTTACATTAGGAAATTCATCAATATCGATGCGGTGTAGTTCCCATTGCTGCGGCATCGTCCAAGGATACGTGGCGATATCGGCAAGAGAATAGTCTGGACCCGCGAGGTAACTTTGACTGCTCAGCCGTTTATCCATTACGCCGTAAAGTCGCTTCGTCTCATTGTGGTAGCGAGCCTTGGCGAGCGGCACGTCCTCGGGACAGTATCCCTGGAAATAACCGTTCTGCCCGAACATCGGCCCGATGCCGCCCATCTGAAACATCAACCACTGGATCATGTCATAGCGCTGAGTGGTATCTGCTGGCCAGAATTTCCCCGTTTTTTCTGCTAGATAAAGCAGAATCGCACCCGATTCAAATACTGGGTATGGAGAACCGTCAGGACCGTCGAAATCGATAATTGCTGGAACGCGATTGTTCGGGTTGACGGCAAGAAACGTCGCTTCGAATTGTTCTCCGGCAAGAATGTTCACCGCGATAGTTTCGTATTCGAGCGCGACTTCTTCGAGCATGATGCTCGCCTTGAACCCATTTGGCGTTGGCCAAAAATAGAGCTGAATCATAGCGTGCCGTTCTCGTGCTGGAGAGCTAACACCGCCGTTACATTGTTCTGGCAATACTGAGCGCTATCGTCGCCGCTAAAATCTACGTTGTAGTGGGATGTCACTGACGGTCGATGGATCGTTTCATCCCACCACGCCTGCAGATTCGGGCGCTTGTCGAAGCAATCAAAATCTGGATACAAGGGATCTTTCGCGTCGTAGAATTTCGCGCGGAAATCCATATAACTGATTGCGTGGAGCATTGCAGCCTGTCCAATGTCGAATTGTTTGAATCCGCGTTTGCAATAATTCTCGAGCTGATCGAGGCCGCGAATCGTTTTCGGCCAGACCCATTCGAAAAACGCGATACGCTGTTCAGACTCACTATGCCAACCTTCCATCACCATTTGCACGGTTGTCTCGAACAACGTATCGGCAAGCGCGAGGCGGCTTACCGCTTCCCATCGATCGGGACCGGCGACCGGATACAATGGCGTGCCCGACTTATTCATGGCGTCGAGACATTCGACAACCGCCTGCGATCCGAACACGACCTGCCCACTATCGAGCGCTAAGCTTGGCACCTTATCGAGTGGATTCAGCGCGGCGATCGAATAAGCGTCGCCTTGATCCTCACCTTCGGCGTTTTTGAATGGATAGGTCGCGACGAATGTGATCTCGTCCCACAAACCAGCTTCATGAGCGGTGACGAGCACTTTGTGGATGAACGTGTGGAACGGCGAATAAAACAAACGCATTAGGTTGTCCTCGTGGCATGTCTGGTCAAGGGCACTAAAATACACGGCCTCGACAATCGTCTCGAAGCTACTTTAGTCGAATATGAAACTTGCGTCGTGCTTTGGCGGTTTTAGTGGTCAGCCACGAATATTCGACGAAAACGATCACCGGCTAACTAAGTTTTATTGTGAGGACCCCCCTTACCCCACCGCGACGATGGGTCGTAGCGGACTGAGTAGAAAATGCGTGCTGGTCTAAGACAGATCTACGAGTCACTCCTATTCGCACCGCTTTGCGGTGTCTTTCCCGAGCATCGCTCGCGCATCACAGGAGATTAAAACAACATCCGCTCGGCACCCATCACCCAAACGCTAGACTGACATACCTTGTGCATAACGTTGTCGGTTCGAAGAAAACTTCCGCGCATTCAACCGTCACCTACTGCAAGCAACTCGTTACGGCATAAACAAACGGCCAATGCCGAAGCCATGGTTCCCTTGTGGTCATCAACAGCGGATTCGCTTCGAAAACCAATGTGGCCATCAGGACGCACGAGCACCGCGCCATCCTCTTCGATACCATAGATTGCGAGCCAGTCAGGGCCTGTGAGCGGCGAGTCCGCGGCGTTTACCGCGAACGCTGTTAGTGGAATATTGTATTTTTCTGCCAACGACAGCGCCGCACTAAGCCACCTCCCTCCCGCTTTGCCGGTGAGAACGCAGAACCCTTGGGCGAATAAATCAAGACTCGATATTGCTTGCCCCTCGAGGCTAAACCAAACATGCGGCGCACGTACGCCCGGTGCCGCCGAGTGGTCGTAGACTTCGCTGGTCTGATCAAGTGGAGTCGGTTGCGTTCCGTCGCTGCAAAATGCGCCATCGGCATAGCGCAGGCCTATATCTAGACCTGCGAAACGCCCATAAGATTCCGCTTGGCGCAGCGCAGCCGCGACATCCCCGCCGTTCCGGTAGGCGTCACCAATAGCGCCGAAATTAACGCTGTTGCGAAAACTCGACTGGGCGCTAATTTCAGTCACCAAGCGACGCTCTTGATCGTAGGTCTGAAGCAATTCACTGCCTGCCCAACCTTGAATAACCCCGGCCAATTTCCACATTAAGTTATGCACTGCATGAAGGCCGGAGTTCAAACCGAGTCCTCCGGTCGGCGGCAGCACATGAGCCGCATCGCCTAATAGGAACGCACGCCCAACTTGAAATCGATCCGCCATGATCGAATGCATGGTCCAAGGCCTGATACTTCTAACTCGCACGTCCAAGGTTTCGTCGCCGGCTGTGCCACGGATCCAATTCGCGGCGTCGTTCCCATCGAATCCGTCGGCGGCACCGAATATCTGGCAGCGCCATTCGGAGTTTCCGTCGATAGGTTGATAGACGCCGACTCCAGCATCGGAGGCGACGAACAGTAACGGCGCGATGCGTTGTTGGACCTGCTCGGTTAACCCTTCTACGTCGAAATGGACGTCTAATACCGTCGCGATATCGTGCGTGCCGTGCATTTGCACGCCGAGCCACTGTCTCGCAGGGCTGCTGGCACCGTCGGCAAATAAAGCGTAATCACTCGTGAGCGTTTCGCGCTGGCCGCGACTACTACTAACCAGAACCTCACACGCCCGATCGGTTTGCGTTAGCCCTTCAACGGTGGTGCTAACTCTAAAATCGATTAACTCGCTCTGTTCGGCTAGGTCGCGCAGCACTAGTTCGTATTTCTCTTGTGAGCTCATGTGCGGCACCGACGGGCTATCCGCAATCGGCACGCTGGTAAAATCTGGGCAGCGCACTCGGCCGATTTCCGGCCCGGTCAAGGTCGTGGTGTAAACCAATACGTGAGTCCACGCAGCCGGTAGTGATATTGCGTCCAAATGTTCGTCCGAGACGCCGAGTCCGCGCATCACCTCCATCGTGCGTCGACTGACGCTGCGCGATTTCGGATGCGGATTTATCGTTTCGCGACGCTCAAGCACGATCGATCGAACACCGTATTTGGCGAGCAGGAGTGCGGAAAATGTTCCTACGGGACCGCCGCCGACGATGAGCACGGGTGAATTCATACTGTTTATTCCTCAATGACTGTTTTCTACCTAATCGCGATGCGATCGCCGTAGAACGCAGACACTAGTTTGCCATCGCTGCCGGTGAAAGTGCGAACACTAAGCAAGGGGCTACATGGCGACTCAAAGTCTGCTCAGACAATAGCTGTTTAAGTTACCTAATTCCTCGACGCGACTACAGCTGGGCGCCGCACGCCGTGGTCCATCATCGATGCATCCGGGACTCGTCCCATTTCGCTTGCGCGGCGTACAATAGCATCGTCTACGGTCTTGCAATATATAACTCCAAGGACTCCGTGATATGACATTGACTGTTCGGTTTACTGAAGCTGATGCTGAACAACACGATTTGGTTGGCGGCAAAGCCGCCAATCTGGGTCATTTAGTGAAAGCGGGATTCGCCGTGCCGGCCGGCTTCACTGTCACGACCCTGGCTTACGCTGAATTTATGAACACGGGCAGACTCGAGCGCAACATAAACCAAATCGTAAGCACAATTGATTATCGAGATGCGGCCGGAGTCGAAGCGCACACCGATCGGATCCGGACGATGATGCTCGAAGCGGAATTACCGCTTGCAATCGCGGCAGCCATCACAAGCGCGCATCACGAACTCAGCGAAGACTTACCCACGGATGCGCGAAACTTAATGGCGGTGCGCTCATCAGGAACCGCCGAAGATTTAGCGGACGCTTCTTTTGCCGGGCTGCACGACACCTACCTCGACATTTGTGGCATCGATGAAATTCTTGCCGCGGTGAAACGTTGTTGGTCGTCGTTGTGGACCGCCCGCGCCACTACCTACAGGCACGACCGTGGCTTTGCGCATAACGAGGCGCGCCTTGCGGTTGTCATTCAGAAAATGGTCGACGCAGATGTCGCTGGTGTCATGTTCACAGCAAACCCGATCACGGCAGCGGTTAATGAAATCGTGGTCAACTCGAGTTGGGGGCTTGGCGAGAGCGTGGTGTCCGGGATTGTCACGCCAGATGAATATGTCATTGCGCGCGGCAGCTTAAATATTAAACAATGCCGTCTCGGCAGCAAGGCATTGCGCATCGTGCGCGACACCGCCAGCGGCCAAGGCACTATTCAGCAACCGGTACCGCCACTCGAACGTGAAAAACTCACGCTCTCGGATCGTCAGGTCACGGAGCTTGCCCACTTAGGTCAAAGCGTCGCTGCGCACTTCGGCGATCTCCCACAAGACATCGAATGGGCCTTGGCTGACGACTCATTTTATTTGCTGCAAGCGCGCCCAGTGACTGGCGTAGAGTTTTCCTGGGACGAGGATCTCGAGTATTGGCAATTTCAAGATGAAGCCGTCGATACAGTCTACACGCGTGCTTGGGCAGATGAATATTGGAATGGGCCCATTACACCGCTGCATTATTCCTACCGTGCTAAAGAACTCAGCGATTGTCATTACACCGCGCAGACGTTGTACGGCAACCCGGACGTCGCCAATATGCGCACCTGGAAGTACTACAAGAGTGAAGCCTACTTCGCCTCGAATATGGAACGCGAATGGGTGACCCGGTCTTTACCGCAGTCTCTCCGTATTCCTGGGTCGCTGAATAAATTACCCCCGAGTTGGTGGCCCGCTGTTCAGAGCGAACCATTCTCGTGGGTTAAATACGCGTGGATATTTGCCCGCATAAAAGTACTAAACGATCGGTCCGCACCTTTCAAATTCTTTCGAGTGTTCGATGATCGGATCGAAAACCGCAGAGATGAAGCCAACGGCATGAGCGATGCGGCCTTGCGCGATCTCCCCGACGAAGCATTCAAGACGCACATTTTGGATCGCTTAGAAATATTTAAGCAGGCCGACGACGATCTGTGGGGCGCGTTCTTTATTTATGCGCCGTTTGCGCTTGGCCTTTTGGGAGAACTCTTGGGTCGTTGGTATGACGGTGACCCAGCATGGGCGTTCGCCGATTTGTGCTCTGGGTTGCCTGATCAAACGATCACTTTGAAGGAAAACCACGAGCTCTGGCAATTCGGCGAACGGCTGAAAGCGTCGCCGGAATTACGGCGCTTGATCGGCAAGCACGAAGGCGCCGATTTTTTTAGCGCTCTCGAAGAGCATGAAGACGGTCGAGCTTTTCTGGCCGATTACCGACCCTGGCTGGCACGGCGCTGTCATCGCGGGCACGCCGATCGGGATGGATGGTTTCCGCGTCGCGGCGACGATCCGATGATCGACTATAACGCGTTCAAGGCGCTGGTATCGGCACCAGAAAGTGTTGACCCGCTACGCATGGAAGAAAACCTGAAAAGTAAAAGAGTCGCGCGCGAGGAGGAAGTGCACCTTAGTATCCGCCAACAATCGTTCGGCCTCGCCAAACTAGAATTATTTAAGACTGTGCATGCCTACTCGCTCGAATTTTTGAAATTTCGCGATAACGAACGTGAATATCTCGACAACCTTACTTATACCCAACGACGCTGTTTT
This sequence comes from Gammaproteobacteria bacterium, assembly GCA_047611905.1. GTDB lineage: Bacteria > Pseudomonadota > Gammaproteobacteria > UBA11873. The sequence continues at coordinate 5,999 of JBLFWZ010000114.1, forward strand.
CTCGAACTCGGTCGTCGTTTGCACGAGCGCACACTGATCGCCGAGCCAGGCGACGTTTGGTTCCTTGGGGTTGAAGAAAATTTCGCCCTACTCGACGGGCGCGCGAAGTTGCCGCTAGTGAAAGCTAAGATTGCCGGACGCAAACGCAACTTTTTTCGGTTTCGCAATCGCGAAGCGAACTTACCCAATTACTTGCATCCGAACGCGACACCAGCATTACCGTCTGAGCAGATAGGCGTGCCCTCTACGGTCGAAAATGATTCGCTGGTCCTGACCGGCGCCGGAACTAGTCAAGGAACGGTTACTGGTCGGGCAAGGGTCGTAAAAAACCTCGAAGAGATCGGTTCGCTGTTGCCCGGAGACATACTCGTGTGCAACAGCACGGATCCAGGTTGGACACCTGCGTTTCTAGTCGTTAGTGGACTCGTTCTAGAAACCGGCGGCATGTTGTCGCACGGTGCCTGCCTATCGCGCGAGTATGGTCTTCCAGCCGCCGCAATCCCGCAGGCAATGAGTCGCATCGCCGACGGTTCGACCATCACAGTCGATGGCACCCTGGGGCTCGTGCGCCTATGAAAAGGGGTTGGGAATTTTTAATAAATATGTCGCAACAAATGCCCGGCAACTTCGCCACCGTGCGTGTTTTGCAAGAAATGACCGGCCCCTGCGATCGCATCGAACGACGTGGCGCCCATCTGTTCGCACCATGTGCGTCCCCATTGTTCGGTGAACACATCGTCCGTGATGCCCCAAATAAAATGCGCCGGTTTTTTCCATTTCAGTAACACTTCGTAGTGGTGCGTTTGCGCAGCCGCGTTTCCGTTGTGCCCTTCGTCTAAGGGAATCGACAATGGGAATCGGCGTAGTCCGTTGTACGCCGCATCGTGGAGACCTTTAAACGGCGCTGCGAACCCCGCATACATGCGCGCGCCGTCCCCTTCGAGATCGTCAGGCGCTAGTCCGGAGACAAAAGCTTTTACCATCGTCTCACGGTCTATGTAACCGGAACTGCGCAGGAACAGTGCGGCAATGTTCGGCGTTGTACGACAAAACATTCCACCTTCATGCCAATGACGATGCCACGTCCGAATCCCCTCGGAATAAACGAACTCGGCATGATGAAGCCAGGTATTCATGATCACGAGGCGATCGAAGCGCTCCGGCATCATAGCGGCTTGCGCCAATCCCGTTGGACCACCCCAGTCCTGGCACATCAAAGTGATGCGCTGAAGGTCGAGTGTTGTGATGAGCGAAGTAAGGACCTCGGTGTGGCGGGCAATCGTATACCAGTGGATATCCGTCGGTTTATCCGATTTACCAAAACCGAGATGATCGGGCGCGATGCAACGAAACCCGGCCGCAACTAGCGGTGGGATGACGTTGCGGTACAAGTAACTCCACGCCGGCATCCCGTGCAGCATGAGTACGACCGGACCGTCGGCGGGTCCGACGTCGAGATAGTGCATGCGCAGGTCTTGCCAATTATGAAAGTGCGGTGGGTACGGGAAGTCATCCAATGCGGCGAAATTTTCGTCCGGGGTGCGGATAAAATCGGTCATAAATTTCTCTTAAATAGGCTTTAGTACTATCGATGCCAACGAGCTACGCGAGGCCTTGCAGCCAACACGCATAGCGCGCAACTATTATTTACGGTTACGCCGCAAGTGGCTGCTGTCTATTTAATGGCACGAGCAGAAAACCGGCTGTTTTCATTTGCGGCTGCTCTTGAGCCATGCAAACGGCACGGAGCTGATGGAATACTTGTGCAATTTTTGTTTCGTTCCAAAACCAGTCGTCGAGCTCAGCTGCCGTCGGCTTTCCGGGCTGCGCAGAAGCGCTTTCAAGCATGAACGCTTTGAGATCTTCAGCCCGTAGACGCACGGCGTCGGCTAACGAGCGATCTGGATCGGGGCTATCCGGAAGTTCGTCGTTGAACATACTCGCAAAGAAAACGGCGATTTCCTCGAAAGAATCGGCCACATCACTAACAGTCGTTCGACCCCGCGCCTCGACGGCCCGCTCGTACCAGGGTTTCATCGCCGATATTTCTTCGATTAAAGTTCGCTCGACCGCCGCAGCTCCAGTTAAGGTTTCTTCCGAGCGCGCAAAACTAATTGGACAACTCCACGACTCTTGCGCCGCCGCGGCTTGCGGTTCGTCGTCTGGAAAGTCTTCGAGGACTGGACCTTCGGGCGATTCAAGTAACGACAATGCTTGGTGTACGACCCTTTTCTGAAACGCCGGTTCATTAGGTGCACCACAGGGTCGGCCTAGATCGAACGGCACCCACAACGCACGTGGTGGCGCGATTTTTTCTGCGTGCAATCGAATTAAGACGATTGCGGTCGTTGCGATACCTTGTTTTTCGAACAGATGTCCAAGCCCGCACACGGCGCGCGTACAGAAAGGTCAGACCGGCGCCAATAACAGCGCGTTTACCGCATCTCTTTTTAGCAACGGCGCCAGGCGCTCGACACTTGGCGCCAATAACTTCGGGTCGGTGGAACCCATTAGGGAGTAGTGGTAATCCGCTACGGATCCGATGACGCCGTCGTCGGCAAGTTCACGCAATCGATCGATCGGAAAAACAACATTCAGATCTTGTTGGAAGCCGGTGCGATCGTAATTCGGCGAGACGTGGCTCATGACAAGATCGTCAGCCGATGTATCACCCGGGATAACTCGGTAATCCGACGCGCCAAGCGCGAATGCTTCGTCGCCGCGTTTAAACAGCGCAGCGGTTGAGATGATCGCAACTCGACGCTCACTGAGGGGGCCGCCTTTAACGAACGCCGGTTCGTCGAAAACTGGACACTCAAGCGCTTCTAAGGGTTTACGTAAACTGTCGTCTAATGATTCCAAACGTGCCATATTGGCCTCCATCAATCGAAAAATTTCAACTCCTACTACCAGCTGCAGCGGGGATCTAACTATATCGCGGATTCTTTCTAAGATGAACGGTGTGCGAACTGAGCCTCAAGCAGGTGTCGATCTGCGCTGAACGATTAACTCTTGGACGAATTGAAAGGCGCTGATCGCACGGCTCATTAGCGCGTCGACCCACCCGGCACTTATTGCAACGTTGCGCGCCCTGTCTTGTGATTACAATTCGCGCGCTTCGACTTTCGACAGTGACACGATCGGCTCACCCTAGGGCTAAGCTTGCTGACGTGCCACGCCTGTCGCGGCTGCTTGCTGCATGGCGGCTACGATCCCCTCGGCGTCACTAAAATTCACAAGCAAGGCATGGAAACGTACCACTTTCGTCTCGTAATTTAAGATGGCTGGTAACACCGGGACGTTCGCTGATTGCGCAATGAGCGCAAAACCACTTTTCCATTTTTTTACATTGCTGCGCGTACCTTCAGGGGTAATACCGAGCACTAACTGCGTCTGCGAGTTGAACCGTTCTGCGAGTTGCTCGACCAGGCCTTGCGGGGATTGACGATCTACCGCGATGCCGCCGAGCGCTGCCATTAGCACACCGAGAGGAAAACGAAACAACGATTGCTTGGCGAGATAGGAAGTACGTAACCCCAGTCCCCAAATAACGGCGACCGTTAAGGCGAAATCAATATTCGACGAATGTGGCGCGACGGCGACGATCATTTTCGCTTGATTGGGAAATTCTCCTTCAATGCGCCAACCCATCAGACGCAGCGCCAAGCGCCCTAACTTCATGGTAAGCCAATTGCCACTGGCCGGTACGTTCGGACCGAGTTCCTGCCACGAGACCATTAGTATCGAGCTAGGTTTCGCCGAGTCGGCGTGTGTAGGATGCGCAATTTAGCCGCGACCTATATAAGGCATGTTTGTCGCCATGACTGTCATGAATTGAACGTTGGCATTCAACGGCAGTTCGGCCATATGGAACACAGAGCTCGCGACGTTGGCGACATCCATTGTGGCTTCCACTTTGGTCGAGCCGTCCGCTTGACCCGTGCCAGCAGCCATGGGCGCGGCCATTTCGGTTAAGGCGTTACCAATATCAATTTGGCCACAAGCAATATTAAACGGACGCCCGTCCAGGGAGAGCGTTTTCGTGAGTCCGGTTATCGCGTGCTTCGTGCTCGTGTACGGAGCCGAACCAGGCCGTGGCACGTGGGCAGAAATAGAACCGTTATTTATAATCCGCCCGCCTTGCGGCGATTGTTGCCGCATCGCACGAAACGCTTCGCGGGCGCAATAGAACGTGCCGTTAAGGTTTACATCGACGACGGCGCGCCAGTCATCGAGACTGATTTCATCGATCGTGCCGGGTGGCCGTGCCTGCCCAGCGTTATTGAACAATACATCGAGTCGACCCCACGTTGTGAGCACTTGTTGAAACGCATTTGCGACCGAGTCCGCCTGCGTGATATCACACGGTATTGCTAGCGCGTTCGAATTGCCGCTCGCGACTTCTTGAAGAAGTTCTGCACGACGACCGACCAATGCAACTTTATATCCGCGCTGCAAAAACAACTCGGCGCACGCTCGCCCGATACCGGCCCCGGCACCAGTAATGATCGCAGTTTTTTTAAGCTGACTCATATCGTTGTCCTCGGTTTTCTACGATGATGTTTATCGCTATTGTACTTCCAAGCTATTGGTCGGCGCGCGTATACCGACCTCACCCGTCCATTGTCGAATCATTCGAGGCTCTGCTAGTCGCGCCGCGATCAAGCTGCGACAATCAGCATAACAAGCAATCAAGGAGAGACCCAATGTTGATCGTCTCAGTCGTATTTGAATTCGTACCGGGCGGATTCGAGCGTATTAAATCAGACGTTTTAAATGCCATCGAGAACTCACGAAAAGAACCCGGCGCGCAAATCTATGATTGGGCAATCGACGTCACGGCGCCGAATCGGGCAACGATCTTTGAAGTCTGGGACGACCAAGCCGCGCTGGACGAGCATTTTACTCATGCCTACATGGATAGATTGGTCGAAGCATTGAGTGCGGCCAGCATTCGTGGCGACATCACAAATTATTCCGCCGACATTTACGACATTAGCGGTAAGCGCGATATGGGATTTACCTTGCCTACCAGCTAACCCGAACTATCGCTGTGAAGATCTGCTTCGCGCACCCATGGCTCACTACTGCAAGACGCCGCTCAGTCTTTGCGCGGCGAGAACCATTCGCGGGTTAAGTAACGATGCGCACCATGGCGTTCTGCGCCCAGCGGGGATTCACCAGTTAATTGAGTACGCCGTGATCACAAGCGCACGAATGAGCCCAGGCGTCACACAGCGCTGCGACCGCGCTCCACCGATCTGTCGTGCCAAACACATAGTGATCGGGACGCACGACGGCGGCGACACATCGATGTTCCGCGAACCAGGCGTCAAGTATCGGAGCGACTTCCACAATGCGAGAGTCACCCGCTTCAGCGATCGGCGTCGCGCCGGACAGAACAATTAAGGATAGATCCGAGCGCGCGCATTCAGCCGTGATCGAGGTCCAGCTTTCTGCAAGATCGGTTGACTCCCGAACCACTAAAAGCGCTTCGCCGCTGTTCAGATCGTCTAGCCTTTTCGGTTGTCCGATAGTCTCGACGAACGGTTGAGGAAATATCGAACCCGCTCCGTCGGTATTAGCCAAAATGAGACCTCCACCTAGATTCGGAATCAACGATTGACGTGAACGAACGCGCGGCGGATCGCCAAAATCTGCAAGCATCTTGGCATCGCGCGCCTTCGCCGCGACCCGATCGAGTTCACAAATTACGCGACCTAAACCTTTAGCAATTTCGGTTGTTGCGCGCACGTGTGGCGCACGTTCGGTCATATACGTATCGAGAAGTTTTTCAGGTGCGCGAGCGGAGATAATGCGCTCTAATTTCCAAGCTAAGTTTGCCGCGTCACGAAATCCTTGGGTCATTCCTTGAGCCATAAAGGGGGGCGTCATGTGCGCAGCATCGCCAAGCAATAAAACCCGGGATCTCCGCCATTCATCGGCGACAACAGCGTGAAACTCATACGGCGCCCAGCGCCATAGTTCGCCATCGTCCCGATCCAGCCAACGCGACAGTAAACGCCACACGGCCTCTTCGTTATTGAAATCGCCCGCCTGTTCTCCTGCTAGTAAGCGGATCTCCCAACGGCGGTGATTACCAGTCCCGATTACATAGGTGGCAGGGCGCGCCGGGTCGCAATATTGAATGATGGTCGCAGGTAATCGTTCAAGCGCCGCATCCGAACAAAGGACATCGACAACCAACCAGGGTTCGTCAAATTCGAGCGAGGTCATCGTGATGCCAAGTAAGCGCCGCACGGTACTTGCCCCACCGTCCGCGGCGAGCAGGTATTTTGCGCAGACCGATGCGTCTTGCTTTCCCTCACGAAGGCTTAAACGGACGGTGGATTCTTCGATGACTAGATCGACAAGCTCGCAAGGCGTGCGCACTTCAACGTTCGGAAAACGCCTTAATCCATCCCGCAATGTCTCCTCGAAAGGCGGTTGCCTAAACACGTAATTCGGCGACCAACTCAAAGGATAAGGTGCTGGCTGCGTATCGAAGCGGCTGATGACTTTGCCATCCACGCCGCGGTACTCGCTCGGCGCATAGGGAGCGATGAGTGGTTCGATTTCACTGGCGAGCCCACAATTTTGCATCGTACGCATGGCTTCATGGTCGAAAGCAATAGCACGCGGTAAGGGATGAATGTCCACTTCTTTATCGATGATTAAAGTAGACAGGCCTCGCATGCCAAGCAAGTTAGCGGTTATGGCACCGACGGGACCCATGCCGACAATTGCGACGTCGAACGTGGCCGCCGGCATCAACGTCTCGTGGTGGCGATTCGTTCGCGCAAGCCGGTCTGCCATTGCTCGCGGGTCATAAATCCCGGGCGTTGGCGGCACATCGCTTCAGTACACGCAAGAATTTCGCTTTCGCTTTGAGTAAGGTCTAAGGGTTCGCGACAGGGTTGCGGAGAATAAAACGGTGTGTCGACATAAAGTTCGATCGTATTCGTTTCGGGATCCGGAAAATACATCGACCAGGCGTTGCCGTGGTCAACTTGAGCGATATCGGCCACACCGTGCGCGGATAAAATCGGCAGGTAACGTCTTAAAGTTGCGAGGTCGTCGAGCTTGCAGGAGAACTGATTGATCGTATTAAATGGCACGTCACTTGGGCGACCCGCGATCAAGACCAACTGATGATGT
>JBLFWZ010000115.1:0-13069 GCA_047611905.1 Gammaproteobacteria bacterium
GAGCATTCGATCCGCGATGGCGCGATACGTTTCGGACAACTTTCGACGATTCACGCTTCATCGAGCTTGTAGATGGTGCCGGGTATTAGCGACAGATCGAGAAGGCCGAAGAAGCGACCAAACTCATACGGCGGTTTTTGAAAGGACTCTGACGGATGGCGCCGGGCAGTTAACTGGCAGGCAATGGCGGCACCCGGATATCAAGGGCCGTATTTTTAAAGGTAAACCTTGCGCCGTGAGATGGTGAATTCACACGTCGAGCAATGGCGTAAATGTAAGATGTGTGACCGTACGTTCGGCGCGAATGTGACGGCCTTACGTTGGCTCGTTAGTCCGCTCGTCCAGCGCCTTGCGCATTCGCAATAGCGGCACGGCCGCTCCACCACGAGCATCTTCAATAGATTCAACGGTTTCGTAGCCACATCTACGGTAGAGCGGCTCCCCGGACAGGGTCGCCATCAACTCGACCATGCTGTACCCGTCGGCCTTGGCTGCCGCCTCGCAAAGCCCAAGAATCAGACGACCGACACCCTTGCGGACATGGTTGGGGTGGGTGTACATCGCGCGCACGCGGGCTGCATCGCGGGACGGGTCCAAAAGTGCCGCGCTACGACCGGGCGACTGGTCGCCACCGTAAAGGGTCGCACGCCGACTCCAACCACCACAGCCAGCAAGCACGCCATCCGATTCGACGAGAAAGTAGGTCGCATCTTCGATTAACTGCGTGTCTAGTCCCATTATTGTTCGACTTGATTCGATCTGCTGCTCGTCAAGGAAGGGTTTCTGCAACTCCGAAATGGCGGCATCCATGAGCGTTTGTAGCGCGTCGAGATCCCCCAGACGCGCGACTCTATGAGTGAGTGTAGTGTTCCCCATCGCTATCCCTTGTGGTTGTAGCGGAGCCGAAAATACGAATTATTGATTTTAATTCGAATGATCATACGATCAGATTCTGCTGTGTCGAGGGCTTTCGAAGCAGGTCATCGAGGCATCTCAATCGGTGATCCTGGTTAATTCAAAGGGAATGACCGTAACTTAGTGGTTGCCTGAAAGCTGACGTTTGCGCTAGCCTTGCAGCGTACCGGCTGCGGCCGGTGCAGCAATCTCATCTCCTCTGTGGGCCAGGACTTTAAGTATCAAAACGTCACTATTCAGTGGTAGACCCGCGACATGACCATCTCGCAAGAAAACCTCACTACGCGCCTCAGCGTGAACTTGAACAAAGTCGCTCTGTTGCGAAACTCCCGTCGTACAGGAGTCCCGAACGTCGTTGAGTTCGCGGCGATCGCGCACGCTGCGGGGGCAGACGGGATAACCGTGCACCCGCGCCCGGACGAGCGACACATTCGGCGCTCTGATGTGTTCGACCTTGCACAGGTGATGCAGCCATTGAGACCTCAATTCGAACTGAACATCGAGGGCTATCCTGACGAGCGGTTCTTCGATATCGTGCGCGCGATTAGGCCCGAGCAGTGCACCCTCGTGCCTGATGGACCTGACGTCTTTACGTCAGAGGAGGGCTGGAAGCTCGGCGCTGATGAGATGCCACTTGTCAAAACCGCAATTGCCACAGTGAAGGCACTTGGTTCGCGAGTGATTCTATTCATCGACCCCGAGCCTAATGTGATCGCGTCCATCTCGGAAACGGGCGCGGATGGCGTCGAGATATTCACAGGTGCTTACGCGACTGCGGCACGCCATGGCAGCTGCGACGAGTTGTTAGCAAGGTGCGCCGAAACGGCTCAACGTGCGTCAGATCTAGGTCTTGCGGTCAATATCGGCCACGATTTAAATCTCAACAATTTGCCGAGACTGATGGCGGCCATGCCCACAGTAGCAGAGGCGTCTATCGGCCATGAGTTAACCGCCGATGCATTGAGGATTGGATTCCGCGCTGCCGTTAAGGCCTACAAGGACGCGCTCTCGGGAGGCAATACGGTCGGATTGCGTTAAGTTGCGACGAAGCTGTCGACAACGAATGTCTGAAGTCGCTCGTCAGTGGGAACCTTGTCAGTTTGCCTCGAGGGGCCCTCGGGCAAAATTCTTCTAGGGGTGCGCGAACATCAACGAAACAGTAGTTTGTTAGCACGCCTTCCCGGTCCAGGATGCTCGTGAGCACCACCTCGAAACAATCGCTTGGTGTTGCGTTGATGGTCTTCGCGATGCTCGCAATACCGATTTCCGACGGCTACATCAAACTCCTCAGCAGCTACTATCCAGTCCTACTACTGAATTGGTTCAGGTTTTTGATTGGAGGGATCATATTTGTGCCGACTGCGCTGTGGATGCTTAAGCAACATCAGCTCCGTAGTAGCCAGGTGGCAGCACTGTCCGGTCGTACCGTATTACACGTGTTGGCCATCAGTTTGTATTTCCTAGCCATTGCAGAGATCCCGATTGCTGACGCCCTTGGTGCCTATTTCATCGCTCCGATTGTTGGCATCGTTCTAGCGGCCGGACTACTCGGAGAACGCCTCAGTCGTACTCCCAGCGCAGCGGTCATGATTGGGTTCATCGGCGCGATAACGATCGTGCAACCCGGAGCGACGATGGAAATTGAGGTTCTTTATGCAGTGGCGGCAGGAATTGTGTTCGGATGCTTTCTCGTCTTAACACGCACCACGGCGCAGGAGATACCGCCGCTCATCACTATCGGATTTCAGTGCGGGTTGGGCTCGCTGCTCTTATTGCCTGTTGCGTTCATTTTCTGGATTCCAGTTCGGTGGTCCGATGGGTTACTGCTATGCGCTATCAGCTGCGTTTGGGCAGTGGCGCATCTTGCGGCTATTTATGCGTTCAAATATGCGACTACGAATGTGCTTGCGCCGATAGTCTATTTCGAAATGGCAGGCGGCGCGGCCGTCGGTTATATTCTCTTCGGCGACATGCCGACAGGACTAACGCTTGTCGGGATTGCCATGGTCATATACGCAGGCATATTGGTTCAGAAGTCTCTGAGCGACAACACTCACACGCCACGACCAACAGTTAGCAAATAATCCGCGCATCGGTTGCACGCGCGCGAGGCTCAAACAAGTGGTCGCATCCGATTTGATCGCCACTGTTTAACATCGCGGGTTCCATGAGCGGGTTCGGCGCGGCGCAATGCCACGCGCAGGCCGACTACTAGTCTAAATCTGGTGCGCTCGGTTAATTGCCAAGCTATTAACCGGTTTAGCATCACTCAGATATCGCGACGTCGCTCGGATGTCTGCGAGACCCAACATAATGCGTACGGCCTCCATGTTCCCGGTTTCGTTTAAGATGTAGATCGCGCGAGTTCGTCGTAACGATTCCGCTCCATATAAACCCGCATCAAGCCCTATTCCTTCTACCCATTTATTCACAAGACGGTTGAACTGGCGAGTCGACATCGGCGTCAAACCGCCACCGACTCGTCCTGTGAATACGTAATCGCTTGGTTTCTTGTCGGAATGCTTGATCCACTTGTCTAGGACGCCTCGTGTGGCCTTCGACAGGACGCACTGGACGTTTTGTCCGAATTTCGCTGTTGTTAATTCGATCGTCTCACGCATGGAGTGATTGCGCATTCTCATGTCTTTAACTGTCAGATTAAGTAGGTCTGGACCACGTAGCATCGTGTCAATTGCGGTTGAGAATAGCGCAAAATCTCGCAGCCCCGCGTCGCCGCGTTTCACCATCGTTTTTTTAATGCGTGTCACTTGCGACAGGCTTAAAGCGGGTCGTTGTCCCACTTCACGCCCCTTGTTCCAAGGTTGATTTTTACGTGTTCCTCGCTTTTTAGCCATTGCTTCCTATTCCTTTCAATATGCAGCGATCAAACGATAAATGCTTGGTTAACCGCCGGTGGGTCAATAGTTCTAATATCCGTGCTGCATTCGCCCATCCGTATTTCGCCAAACAGAGTCGCTCGTGCTAGATAGTTCAGATGCTAATCATCGAAACGTTGGCCCTTCTAAGCATTGTCTGAATTGCGATCGAAATTGAGTTTGTGTTTTGGATGGTGCGCGGGCACCTAAGGGCGTCAGCGCGATGCGATTGTAGCCGGATCATTTGCCGCCAGCATACACCTTGTTAGCGATGGCGGCTCATCGCATCTCAGAAACGGACAGTCGTGCTAATTCCGGATTAGGCAGAAACCAGCCATCTCCGAACGATAGGCAGTGATGACGGTGTTACCTCAATTTCAATCGAGTCTGACCCTATTCGTTCCTCAATTTCAATCGAGTCTGACCCTATTCGTTGCCCTATTCGTTGCCATTCGTTCGCAGCTGCCGACATTACGGCGGCGAGTAGTGGTTAGGCCCCGCGCAGCTGGTAGATGGCGCGTAAGCGAGCGTGCATAACCGGAGCGTCGTCACTAATTTGGAACGCGTCCACGTCCACGTCACAAAAGTGGTGGCCTTTCTTCTCGAACAGATCGACTATCGCGGACTCGACTACCAGCCCGGTGCCGTACTCAACCGCACGAAAGCACTGTGACTCAGTCTGCAGGCGCATCCACGGATTGATGTGCGCGTTCCTACCCAACGCCCAATTCGTCAGACCAAGCACGAAACCCAAGTGGGCATTACGACCTCCTGCGAGGTTTAGGGGCGTAGGCATCAAAGTAGGATCGCGGAAGTAGGTGGTGAGTTCTGCGGCATCATCCCAGCAGATTTGCAGAGCACCCAGACCGCTACTTTGTAAGCTGCGCATGGTTTCAGGCGTATCAGGTGGTCGCTGCAAGTCGGGGGATAGAATCGGGTCGCCACGTCGTTGCGGGGCGACTGGTAGCTCAGCGGGCATCCAGCACCGTCCGCGTGCACGAATCGAACCGGACTGATCTGACAAAACCGCGTTGTATGCGTTTTCTCCATCAGCGCTCACCTCGACCGAGAACGGGTACCCGTCGTAGACAGGTTTCTCCACCACCAGCCTTGCCGCACCGCTGGACACATATTCTGGTCCCCAAGCTAGGACCGCTGGATGTGCCAGGTACGCCGACACTGTGACGCCTGGTACCAGCCCACCTTCAAACCCAAAGCGCGCGGCCACATCGTCGCCGTGGATCTGATTCTCAGAATTCGGAACCTCGTTAAAAGCCACTGCCTGGTAAGAAGTTGGTTGGCTCATTGCTGCTACCTTCGTTACGGATTTATTGCCGATGCCCAGCTCGATTTAAACGACTGAGTGCTAACCTTTAGTCTTCTTAGACGCCTGCCCCATGGTCCCGTGCTTAACCGTGATGCCTCGCGCACCGCAGGTATCTAACAACCCTTAACGTTTTGCGAGCGCGGTTGGCGTCTATTTGACGTCCGCTTTCACATACTGGGTATTATCGCTCCGTGAATAATTTTTACGACGTATCTTTTTTTGGATTTACCTGTAAGCGGCCCCATCAGGAGACCGTATCAGCCCGAATTCGGCGATCTTCTGTCATTCATCCTTCCATTGTCCTGCGCTATGCTGATCAAAGAAATTACTCGCCAGGAGCTGAAAGGTGAATTGGGAAACTATCGCGACATTTCCGTTCAGGCAACTGCGGCCGATGCGAACCGGTTGACGCGTGCCAGTGGCGTTCGAGAAATAATGCTCGTCAATGCAACGAACGATGAGCTGCGAAACAACGTTATAAACGCCTGGGGCTTAACAGCGCATTATGAAAAAATGGCCGACGCTTTTGACATAGCGTTCGATGATGCCGCACGGTCCGATTTTCGCAACAATGCCTATTCCTGGCTGCATTGGGGACAATTCTCATCCACGACCGACCCGAAGGACCTAGAAAAACTAAAGAACGCTGTCCGGGCATATTCGATACCCGCATTGCATTACTCGTGGGGAAATAGTGTTTGCTCGCCACTTCGATTAGACCCTGATTCTGTTAAGTTCGTGGATGCGGCTCAGATGGAAGTCTCAGGCGAGTATTATCCAGATCTCTCCTCCCAAGGCCTTCAACCTGACGCTTGACGTCACACTAGCTAATTTAGCGACCGCGTGCTCTTAGAAAATGAAAAACCGACGCGTGAAGATCTGTGACGGGCATAGCGGAGACCGTCACGGCAGATTCTTCATGTCCGTTTGAAGGACCGTTGACCGCGCTCGCAGACATTCTGCGAGGCGTGCGACTCTGGCGGAAATTGGTCAGGAAGTGACATTCGAAACAACAATGCGCAAGCCGAAGAGTTAGGTTCTGGAAATCCGATCCGTTTGTATTTTATGTTACAAAATTAGCGGTGTCCCCTGAAAAGCTGTATCGAGACAGTAGATCAAAGAGAAATTGGTACGAGAGCTAGTTCGTATGGGACTCAAACTCGAAACAAGAAACAATAAAAGCTGCGCTCGGACGGATGTGAATACTGATTACGCGCCATGGTGAGGGTTCTCCAGTGATATCCAATCGATACCACGCAGATCATCGCGAAGACGCTACGCTCCGATCCTCGGTAGGTGCCGAGGAGGATTTCCTACTCCTCGCTAGGCGATAGTAATTATGTCTAGATCATTAACTGGAAAAATTAGGCAAGAGGATGACAGGCGATGTCTGACAGATTACGAGTGAGCGAGGCTGCTGGTCTACTCTTATTCCTCAACACACAACTAAGCAGCTGGACTCGCAACAAAATAAAACAGCGGCTGAAAGCTGGCTACGTGTTTGTCAACGGTCGACGTATTACACAATATGATCACGCGCTCAAAGCCGGCGATGATGTGGAAGTTCGGGCAACGGAAAAGAACATGCGACGTGAAATTTCCCAACTTGAGATCTTATACTCGGACCGCGATCTTATAGCCATCAACAAGCCTGCAGGTTTATTGTCTGTGGCATCAGCAGATGAGAACAAACGCCATGCGCTTGCAATTCTGCGCAACCAGCTCTCACGCCCCAAACGTCCTGTTAAGCTATGGCCTGTTCACCGACTCGATCGCGGCACCTCGGGTGTCTTGCTGTTTGCCACTTCTCGCGAGATGCGTGAAGTAGTTAATGCGGGATGGTCCGGTGCCGAGAAAACCTACCTTGTTGTGGTCGAAGGTTGTCCGAACCCGAGTCAAGGGAGCATTGATCAGCCTTTGAGAATGGATTCAGATAAGTATCAGATGAATGTCGGACCACATCCAGAAGCAAAAAATGCCACCACGCATTTTCACACTCAGCGGACTGTAACGGATCGGGCGCTGCTTGAAGTTCAACTGGAAACCGGGCGACAGCATCAGATCCGTGCCCACCTGGCCTGGCTAGGGCATCCGGTAATCGGCGATCCCCGCTATGGTACTGATGGCCCGCGCATGGGGCTTCATGCATTGCGCCTAAGTATTACGCGACCGAACACCAGCAACCGACTCACCTTCGAGACACCAGCGCCTGATGAATTTCTTGATTTGCTCCAGTAGCAGAAAACTAACTCGCTATACGCTCTACTGCCGAACCTATTATCGCTAGTAGCGAAACCGGTCGGTTAGTTCGAGATCGACGTTTGGCAGCGCCTTTCTTGCGCTGCTGCTCCGCCTATTTTAGTAATCTGATAACGATCCTTCCGGGTCGTTTTGCGATGGCAGCAGCGTAAACTTCGACGCGGTTGAATGGTCGTTGCTGGGCTCGGCTGTCAGTGGGAATCCAATATCGCTGTGCATTCGCTTGTGAGCGCCTCGATCCAAAACGCTCGAAATTGGTTCAAATTTAACTGGCGTCGAGTCTTAGGTTTCAGCTTTTCGAATGAGCGCCGATGGCAATTGCAATGAGAAGCCTTCGCGACGTTTCTTGACCAAACGATAGGGCTGAATGTGACTGAGAAATTTCGGGGCGGCACTCGCTATTCAACTATGGCTTTTACATTTCGCACTCGAGCGTGCGTACGTGCCGGAAATTTGTCATGCTCCAGGCCATGCCAGTTGGCTTGAGTGAGAATTGTCGAGACATGCGCAGGTCCGCGATTTAGTGTATTTAACTAACGCGGCACCTACGCTATAGCATTGCGCTAGAGGAGCAACATTCAAATGAGTGAGATCGGATTATTCGAAGCGATTTATTCCACCCGTTCAATGCGACGCCTAAAGCCAGATCCGATCCCGCGCGAAGTAATGGAAAAGATCATCGAAGCAGGGGTCCATGCGCCAAGCGGCAGCAATTTTCAAAATTGGGCATTCGTGGTGGTCGACGCCCCCGACGACAAACGATTTATCCGAGATCGCTACTTAAAATATTATCGTGAGCTGGAGCGGCTCGGTTCAATCCCATCGATGGATGCGATCCCGGAAAACCGCCGGCGCATGTTTGCTACGGCGACTCATTTGGCTGAGCACATGGATGAGGTGCCGGCAGTGTTGCTCGCCTGTACCGGTACGGACTTTCCGACCTATGCGGATGCGAACAATCCGCGCTCGGTCACGGCGACTTTACACGCCTCGATATACCCTGCGGTGCAAAATATTTTGTTGGCGGCGCGGGCGCTGGGTGTCGGTGCAACGTTAACCACGTTACATTATTTTTTCGAAGAAGAATTGAAGCAACGTCTCGGGATCCCCGTCGACAAGGAAGTCGCCGGCTTGATCCCCATGGGCTACCCGCACGGACGTTTCGGACCGACCGCACGACGGAGTGGGCAGGATGTCACGCACTGGGGACGCTGGGAGACAGGGCGTGATTTAGCTTAAACGTCGTTCGATAGGTTGCGCGCGCTCTAGAGTCGGATCGAACGGAGCTTGTATCGAACTCCGCCAACTGGGTGAATCACCGAACGGGACACACACGAGCAACGCTGCGGGCACAATCGTTTAAGTGTTGGGCCCGCATAGCCGGTTGTGCCGAACCTTTTTGATCGCACGCGGAATCGATGTGCGGCTTTCAATGGGCTCCGCGGGTGCGCGCGTTTGTCTTACCTGACTGCACGGACCCGGACTTCAAACGGGGATTAATTTGAGGGACCGCGATTATCTTGAGATTCTCGAACGCGTGTTTTCTTCGCGCATGTGTTGCGGTTTCGTATTCGCTTAAGCCGCGAGCGGGTTGCAAATTCGCATATCAGGAGCGCTCGCACAGCATCCGGAGAGTTGCGCAAGAACGCCCGTTTCTGTACGTCATTTGATGTAATTCTCGAACTTGTCACGAGATTCCCAGGCTTCAAGAATCAAAATGTTCGTACCACTATCTTGATTCTCGATTACCTGAGCGGATCCGCACCCATCAAACGTCCTCGCATCTGGCAGATGCTGAGTTAGCAGCGCTTTAAATTTAGTGACTTCGGAAGGTTTAAGATCGAAATTCATTACCATGTGACAGCCCATTTCATTGTTCCTCTCGATAAATTGTGATCGCGGTCGGCGGGGTTGGTAGCGTCTCTTTATCCGAACGCTCATGGAGAGAAAAACCCACGATAACGACCGCGCTGCGGAGTATCGCAATTTATGCGAAAAACGCCTTAAGGCGCCACAGGGTACTCGTAACTATATTTCAGCGGAATAGTCGCGTCGCGGGACGACCCAGGTTTTCAGGTGTGTCAGCTCAGTGCGTCGTCAGCTAGATTATATCTGTGGTTTTCTGTTTCTTAGGCGGCTTACTCCGCGCGGTTAAGGGGCTGCGAAAACGGCGCCGGCTTTAACTAGTTCGTCTCGTTGTGCGTTGTCGAATCCAAGATCGGCGAGTATCTCGATAGTGTGTTCACCTAAGCGAGGTGCAGGACGTCTCCACGCGACCGGCCATCAACGAGCCACGGCAAGCGCACGAGCGGGACACCCGCAGATTCGACGAAAGTGCCGCGTTCGGCAGCGACGTCGCTAACGACGGCTTGCTCTAAACCGCTGACTCGCGCCACCGGAACGCCAAATTGTGCGAATCGTTCGATCCAGAATTCGACATCGTGACTTGCTAGCAATTAGTTGAGCTCGGATTCGAGTGCGGGTCGGTCTGCGCAGCGGTTGGCAACGGTCGTAAATCTTGCGTCCTCCGCTAGGTGTGGAGCGTCTAGTGCTTTGACGACACATTCCCATAACCGTTAGCTCGGCGCTGCAATTAGGATGTCCGCGTCGCGGGTGCGATAGCATTGGTAGGGTGCAGCAATCGGATTGCCCGAGCCAGCGCGTGGTGGCCGCTCACCGGTTAGTTTCGCCGTACTTGCCTGGTAGGGGACTACGCTAAATGCCGTATCGACTAGAGCGGTCTCCAAGGTCGTAACTGCTTGTCCGGTACGACGCGCGAGAACTGCGGCTAATACGCCCATGGCGATCCATTGCCCCGTTCCAAGATCGACTAACGAAGGCGCGCATCGGGTGGGTGGTGAGTCGTCGTGACCGGTCATTTCCATCAGGCCACTAAACGCTTGCACCAGAGGATCGTAGCCCGGCATGGCTTGTCCTACTGGGCCCGATCCGAATGCATTGAGGTCGTAGTACAACACTTCCGAATTTGCCTCGCGAGCGGCGCGCGAGCCAATGCGAATTCTTTCCGCAACACCTGGGCGCATGCTTTGCAGCACCACATCTGAACTGGCGATCAAAGCGAGCGCAACGTCTAGCCCAGCGGTGCATTTTAAATCGATAACCATGCCGCGTTTCCCCGTACTCATATGGCGAAACGCTAAACCAAGCCCATTTTCGATGGGCGGCCAAGCGCGTGCATCGTCGCCGGCCGGTGGTTCAACCTTGATAACATCTGCGCCGAGTTGGGCCAAGATCATCGTCGAGTAGGGGCCCGCCATGTTCGATGAAAAATCGGTAATGCGCAGCCCCGACAATGGTTGGAACGTATTTGGGGGCAAAGATTCTGTGCTGGAGTCCGACATGTTGATTACCCGTTTTACGATGTTAGGCGAAATAAGTTGCGTCCATCGTTGTGGACATTGGCGAGCGTCGGGTCGGTGTGCAATAGGATAGGTAAGGCAAAACCAATCCAACCCCAATCGAATTTATTACGCTTCTGCTAGCACCCCTACTTCGCGTAGGCGGACTAATTCTGCTTCATCGATGCCAAGCGAATTCAACAATGCATCTGCATCCGCGCCTACTGCGGGTGGCGGCCCACTAGGGCCGACCAGTGTGACACTGAAGTCAACTGGGGTCGCGACGCCGTTGATGCGGTTTTGCTCATCTTGCACGGGTACACCAGGTACTTGAACAAACGCACCGCTAGCTAGAACCTGCGGATCTTCGAGCAGATCGTCGACAGAGTTAATCGGCGCCCACCACACATCGTGCTTGCGGAATGTTGTTGCCCATTGTTCGCGCGTTTGTTCGGCTGCTAATGCGTCGATCGCTGCAACAAGTTCGGTCGCATTACGGCGACGTTCGCGCGGCGTGGTGAACCGTTCGTCTTCGGCGAGTGCTGGTTTGCCAAGCGCTTCTACGATGCCTGGCCAATGGCGTTCCGACTCAGCACCGATCAACCAAAACCATTTTCCGTCACCCGCGCAATATAAATTCATGAGCGGGTTTTGCGGCTTCGTGCGTGGCCGCGGCATGCCAATTCGTCCGAGCCCAACGCGGGTCGCGACATCCATGCCGATGCTGTAGATTCCCGTGCGCAACAATGACGTTGAAACGAGTTGCCCCTCACCAAAACGCTCGCGATGGTAGAGCCCGCCCATGATGCCGGCAACCAGGGTGATGGCGCTTACATTGTCTCCAATACCGCCGGGCAGGATCGGTGGCGCTTCTCCGGGCGGCGTTGCTCTGTCTGTTATGCCGCTGCGTCCAGAGAAAGCTGCCATGTCGTATCCGGGCGCATCGCAGTCCGGCCCATCTAAGCCGTAAGCCGTTAGGCTCGCGTAAACTAGGCGAGGGTGCTCGGCAAGCAGGCTTGCATGATCTAAGCCAACCCGGTGTAAAAACTGGGGTCTCATGTTGGTGACAAACACATCGGCACTAGCGACCAATAATTTAACTAGCCGTAGACCGTCAGGGTGGTTGATATCGAGAGCGAGACTTTTCTTACCCCGATTGTATAAGTCGAAGGGCGGGCAACGCTCTTCTTTCGAACCCGACAGCGCGCCAAATAACTTGCGCATCGGATCGCCTTTCGGCATTTCGATCTTAACGACCTCGGCGCCCCAGTCGGCCAAAATTCCGGCTGCGGCAGGACCCGCAACCCAGAGTCCCATTTCAACGACACGCACCCCTTTGAGTAGACTCATCGCGGTGCGCGTCCATGAAATACTGGTGGCCGTTTTTCCATAAAAGCGCGAGGTCCTTCCTTTGCATCGTCCATCGCGGCATTGTCCTTGGTGCATTGCGTCTCAATTGCGAACGCTTCTTCCAATGGTAGGCCATTGGATCGCACCATCGCTTCTTTAGTCTTTTCGAGCGCAACCGGTGCACCCAAACTGACTCTTCGAGCCAAATCCAGAGCCGTAGACAGGACGTCTTGCGGCGCGGTTACACGATTCACGAGTCCCATTTCAAATGCGCGTTCGGCACTGACGCCTTCGCCGATCAGCAATAATTCCATTGCTTGCGCCCAAGGAACTTGGCGCCCCATGCGCACCAGCGAACCGCCGCTGGCAATGAGCCCTCGCCGAACTTCCGTCACCCCGATCGTCGCCGTGTTGGATATCACGCGTAGGTCTGTTGCGAGGATGAATTCGGCGCCACCAGCGAGTGCGTGGCCGTTGATGGCGGCGATAACGGGTTTGAAAAAACTCGCGTTGCGTAGCAGCGCGCGATGAAGTTGTTTGCGATCTGCTGAGAATCGTTCTTCCCATTCGTCGCGTGGTTCGCGCGAGCGCATCATCAATGGGATCAAGCTGCCCATATCGCCGCCGGACGAGAAGGCTTGATCGCCAGCGCCTGTCACAACGATCACCCTAACTGAATGGTCTTCGGCCACCTCTGCCCAAAACTCGGCGAGTCGGACAATCATTTCCGGCGATAGCGCGTTACGTTTTTCCGGCCGATTGAGCGTGACGATGGCAACATCATCTTGATGTTCAACGAGAAGATGGGACATATTTAGATAATTCCAGATGCATAAAATGTGTGTGCGATTGCGAGCTTGTCGCAGGTCGTCGCCAAATGACGTTCAAGCAAATCAAATGGGCTCCAGAATCACTTCCGTTGCATGCACGCTAGTGCTCTCACCCATGTCCGCTTTGCGCGCCGTATGTACGAAATTAAGGTT
>JBLFWZ010000116.1:0-13064 GCA_047611905.1 Gammaproteobacteria bacterium
TAGTTTTCGACAAACGATTACAATCTTTGCCTGTCCCGTAGTTTTAGCACGATTACAATCTTTGCCTGTCCCGTAGTTTTCCGTAGTTTTCGTTTGCCTGTCCCGTAGTTTTGCCGTAGTTTTTTTCTCGATGACTCAAATTAAATCGATAATATAGCCAGACCGCGTAACTGATGATCTCGGCTGGGAATCGGTGACGTTTGTACGTCTTCATCTCTAGATTGTCGTTTTTCTAGAGTTAAACTGTCAGTACCGCCGCTAGCGTTAGCGGCCGGATTGCGTTCTAATCTTTCGATAGAATCCACACCAGGAGAAGGCCGTGCACGATCTCGTAATCAGAGGTGGGCGTATCGTTGATGGTAGCGGTGCGGCTGAATTCAACGGCGACATTGCAATAGACGACGGCGTTATCGCCCAGGTCGGGGGCAAAGCCGCTCGTGCGCATCGCGAGATCGACGCCGACGGTTTAGTCGTGACACCGGGCTTCGTCGATGTGCACACGCATTATGACGGCCAGGCGACCTGGGATCCGTATCTGGCGCCCTCCGGCTGGCATGGTGTGACTTCAATCGTGATGGGGAACTGTGGCGTCGGTTTCGCACCTGCACGACCCGATCGCCACGACTGGTTGATCCAACTTATGGAAGGCGTAGAGGACATTCCCGGTAGTGCGCTCGCCGAGGGCATCGAATGGAATTGGGAAACTTTTCCCGAGTACCTAGACGCGCTGGAGCGTTTTCCGCGTGCGGTGGATATCGGAACGCAAGTGCCGCACGGCGCGGTACGCGGCTACGTGATGGGCGAACGCGGGGCCGCGAACGAGGACGCAAGCGCTGAAGATATCGCGGCAATGTCAGCGATTGTTGAAGACGCCTTACGTGCCGGCGCATTGGGCTTCACCTCATCGCGCACGATGTTACATCGAGCCAAAGATGGCGTGCCCGTGCCCGGAACGTTTGCGGGTCACAACGAATTGATTGGGCTTGGGCGTGCTTGTGGTCGCGCGGGTCACGGCGTATTCGAGATCGCGAGCGATTTCGGCATTGGCGGGATGCACGGACGCTTCAACGAAGACATCGCTTGGATGCGTGATCTGTCGAAAGAAACTGGTTTGCCCGTGAGCTTTATTTTGGCGCAGGCCGCGCACAACCCCGAAGAGTGGCGAGAAATTCTGCAATCGATGGACGAAGCAGTCGCGGCGGGCGCGAACTTGCGCGCCCAGGTCGCCACGCGACCTGCCGGGATGCTACTGAATTTTGATAATCCAATGCATCCGTTCAAGGGTCACCCGACGTATTTGAGCGTAGCGGAATTACCGTTTCAAGAACGCATCGCGGCGCTGCGTCGGCCCGAGATACGCGCGCAATTGATTGCCGAACAAACCTTGCTACGGGGCAAGTTCGATACATTTTTTGTTAATCATTTCGACAACATGTATCCGCTCGGCGATCCGCCCGATTATGAACCCACGGCCGAGCGTAGTGTCGCCGGCATCGCCGCACGAGAGCGACGCGCACCGCAAGAAGTGCTGCTCGATGCCATGCTCGCGAATAATGGACGCGACTTTATTTACTATCCGATTATCAACTACGCGGACACAAACTTTGATTCGATCCGCGAGATGCTATTACACCCGCGCGCCTTATTGAGTTTGTCTGACGGTGGTGCCCATTGCGGGGTAATTTGCGATGCCAGCGCACCGAGCTATATGTTGACCCACTGGGTACGCGACCGTGTTCGCGGCCCGCGCTTACCACTGGAGTTCGCGGTTAAATTACAGACACGTGAGACCGCGAGTGCCTACGGTCTCAATGATCGAGGACTACTGGCTGCGGGGATGCGCGCTGACGTCAATGTCATCGACTTGGAACGATTGCATTTGCACGCACCGGAGGCCGTACACGATTTGCCGGCGCAAGGACGCCGCCTGGTTCAGCGCGTCGACGGTTATAAGGCGACCGTGCAAACGGGGCAAGTCACTTACGTCGATGGCGTCGCTACCGGCGCACTACCGGGTCGATTGATCCGCGGACCACAGGCGGGACCCCACTAGGCAATGCGCATGACGGGCGAAGCTTCCCGCGGCAGCGATCGATCGAGGATTAGTTCAAGTTAGTGCAGCGTGGTGTCGCATTCATCGCAGGCTAACAGCGTATTCGCCAGGCTTTAAACTCGTTACAAGAGTGGCGTGCACGCCGGGGACGTCGATGGCATTGCGCTTTGTCGGATGTTCAATTCCGCCGTTGCGGGCCAGCCGTTACCGAAGCACATCCGCACTGATAACGATCCGCTGTTCCGTTTTCTCCGTTGGCGCGCGAACCTGCGCGTCTGTGAGATAGATGAAGTCAAGTCAGTTACGTACGTCCCGAGGTCGCATCCGTTTGTCGAACGATTGATCGGAACAGTTCGACTGTAAGTATCTCGACCGCGTGTTCTTTTAGAACTCAATAGATCTGTCACGAAAATTGACGGTATTCCGAGATTACTACAATGCGCATCGTGTGCATCGCTCGCGCGGCGACACCGCGCCCGACCACAAAGCCGGTTTATCGAGTCGGCCACCTGCTCCGTTCGAAGATTACACTTGGCGACATCACTGCCGCGGACGGTTTCAGACTCCGATCGCGGCGTGACCGCGAATTCGCCACCCACAGGCAAGTTGTCACCGCGAAGGCCGGCTGCGCGCAACAAGAATAAGACTGGCCCCGGGGCGACAGCGCCGATTCGAGCAATAATGGTAAAGCGTATTATCGCCGCAGCTTGACAGCACAGGTTCGGGGCGCGGAGTATGAGAGAGTAAGAAAAGCATACGATTCGGTCGCAACCGGCCCTGCCCTACTTCGGGGCTCCAAGTCTGTGCGGAACCTCAACCTATCAATACGGAGTTTTAGCAATGCCCAATTCTGCGGAATTCGATCTAGTTATACGCGGTGGCCGAATCGTTGATGGAACGCGCATGCCAGCCTTCAATGGCGACATCGCGGTAAAGGACGGTCTGGTCGCGGAGATCGGCGAGGTCACTGGTAAAGGTAAAAAGGAAATCGATGCCAATGGACTAATCGTGGCACCCGGCTTCATCGACGTGCATACCCATTATGACGCTCAACTCAACTGGGATCCCTACGCGTCGCAATCCTGTTGGCACGGCATTACGAGTATTGTTATTGGCGCCTGCGGCTTTGGCTTTGCCCCCTGTAGACCGGAAGATCGAGAGCGGGCTATGCAACGCATGACCCGTGTCGAAGCGATCCCTTACGCGTCGATGAAAGAAGGCATGCGCTGGGATTGGGTGAGTCAGCGTGATTATCTCGAGTCGCTGGAGAACGCCGGCATCGGCGTCAACGTGGCGTCCTATATCCCGCAATCTCCGATCCGCGGCTGGGTCCTCGGCGAAGAAGATTCCAAGCGCGAAAAAATCACCGATGACGAACTGGAACAAATGAAGGAACTCGTGCGCGATGGCTACCGCGCAGGCGCGCTCGGCCTATCGACAGATCTGAACTTAATCGATCGCGACTACGACGGTTCCATGCTGCCAAGTCTTATCGCCAGTCCTGCGGAAACCGAGGCACTCATCGCTGTGGCGCGTGAGTTTAACGTCGGTTCGATTGAAGTGACTCCACAATCCCTCCATCTCGGTCCCGATGAAGGGGCTCTGCTTGAGCGTTGGGCCGAACTCAGTGGTCGACCGGTGTATTACAACGCCATTCTTGAGGTAAACCATTTACCTGGTCAATGGCGGGAAGCACTCACGCGGCTAGAAGACTTGAACACGCGCCATCGAGTCTACGCATTGGGTAGTTGCCATCGCATCGAATCGCTGTTTAATCTGCTCGAATACAATTTGTTCGACGATATGCCCGAATGGAACAAGGCACTCGCTTGCCCGCTTGAAGAAAGATTGGCCAATCTTCGCAATCCCGATGTACGGGCGCAACTGCAACACGATCTCGACCATTACGAGAGTCGACTGTGGTCGGGAAATTGGGAGCGAATGAAGGTTTTTGAGTCTGAGCAGGCACAATTTCAAGGTCGTTATATCGGTGAAATTGCACGCGAAATGAACGTCGAACCGCTGGATGCGTTTTGTGAAATTGCGCTCCACGAAGGCTTACGCACACTGTTTTTGATCGAGGATTTGAACGGCACTAGAGATGACGCTGTTGGTGAAATTGTGAGTCACCCATATGTTATCCCCGGCCTATCGGACGGTGGCGCGCACACGCAGTTCTTATGCTTAGGCAAGTATCCGACCGTCATGTTGTCCAAATGGGTACGTGACCTGAAAGTTCTGTCGCTCGAAGAAGCGCACTGGCGCCTGTCGTACATGTCGGCCGCATCGATTGGACTCGATGGGATCGGCACGTTGCAAGTTGGGATGCCGGCCGACATTGTTGTCTACGATCTAGAGAATCTCGAAGTCACACCGGAGGAACCGGTCTACGAGGAAATCATCGGTGGTGGCAAACGCCTTATTCAGAAAGCGCGTGGGTATCGCGCGATCATTGTTAATGGCGTTGCGACCTTCGAAAACGACCAGTGCACCGGTGAACTGCCTGGGCGAATTTTACGCACGGCTTCCTACGTACCGGACGTCGCAGCCGTCTCAAATCCTCAAGCAATGGCCAGCGGCGGCTAAAGTTCGCTACTCGTCGATAATCGATGTGCGGCGCAATCTAGCCGCCATCGAGCGCGCTGTACGTGGCCTTGATTAAGGCCTGTGGCTCCCGAAAATTCATACGGCAGGAAATCAAGCCGCTACTGGTTCGTACTGGTGATGTAATCCACCGAGATCGGGAAACTCAACAACGATACCCGATCCCTGTAACTGCACTGGTCGAGAACTTGGAGTGTCCATCTCCAGCGACAAATGCGCGCGCCACCGATGGTAATAATCAAAGTAGCTTGTGAGGATCCGTTTCAAATAACGCTCGTTCAACACGACGACATGATCTAGACATTCTGTGCGGATGCTCCCGATAATTCGTTCCACGTAAGCATTCTGCCAAAGGCTCCGCGGAGCGGTCAGGATCTCTTCGATACCCATGCTTTGGACGTGCCTTCGAAATTGGCTCCCATAAATCCCATCGCGATCCCGGATAAGATATTTCGGCGCCGAGGGATAAGGAAACGCCTAAATGATCTGTTGACCAGTCCAATGCGCGGTTGGGTGTGCGGTGACATTGAAATGAACAACCTGGCGCTGATGATGGCAAAGGATAACCAGGACGTACAACATCCTGAACCCTACCGTTGGCACAACTAGAAAGTCGATTGATAGCATGTCCTTCGCGTGATTGTTTAGAAATTATTTCCACGTCGGCGATGATGGTTTTCGAGAACGCACGCGGTACTTCTCGACTGTAGATTTAGCAACATCGATACCAATTTTACGGAGCTCGCCGACGATCCGTGGTGAGCCCCAGCAGATATTCGCGGCCGACGTCTTTCGGATCAAGTCGATGATCTCTTTTGGTACTGCTGGCCTACCGGACTTGGCATGGTTGCTCAACTTAGCCCAATGATCCCAAAATCGTTTTCGCGGCCCCGCAATCACTGTCCCGGGCTGGACAATCACTACGGCCTCCCTTCAACCCGACCAACGCCGTGCAATCCAAGACCACAATATTCGATCATCTCGTTCTATTTTCGGCCGTGTCGTTGAGCGCTGAAACACCGTAATCTGATGTCGCAGCGCAACGATTTCCATTTGCAGCGAGACGCGTGACCGAAAAATCGTAGACGCGAACGTCAACAGCGCATTAATAATCCGTTTCACGGTCCTGGGTCCTTATCAACGCTGAAAAATCTGGAGATTTCAGGCGGACGTTGCTCGAAAAACTTTTCAAGCAAATCAACGAGTACGAATATTCTGGACGGACAACTCATCGGGACCGTAAGGCGTGAGTTTCTCGACCATAGTCCTTTCTGGAACGCTCGCGATCTGGAAAGGAAATTGCACTCGTTTAAAGAGTACTACAACCAAGATCGTGTTGACCGTGGACTCGAAGGTGTAATCCCGAACGCAAGGCCACCGGTCGGAAATAGAAACGTCGCTCGCCTCGATGACTACCGATGGAAATCCTCCTGCCGAGGTTTGTATCAATTCCCAATCGCGGCTTAATTAGTAATTCGCACCCAGCACCTGACTCTATTAATTTAGAGAAGCTATCCGCGCGCCCTTCGGGGTTACGGATCTACGCCGAGGGCCATTCATTCGCTAACAATCGGAAACGTAGGCGTCTCCGTCTGACTTCTGGGTATCTTCCCGATATCGCAACATGCTCCGTGGGTACTGCGTCACGACGCGTCCCGAACCAGGATGTCGAAAATAGTTATTGCAGTTCTCCGACCAGACTTCGATCGCGTTCGCGTCGCGTTGTATCTCGTCATTGTAGGCTCGCATCACGTCCTCCCGTACGTCGATCCAAGCGAGGTCGTTTGCATTCATTCGTTCAATTTGTCGCACGATGTAATCCGTCTGGCACTCCAGCATATATAAAATCGATCCTTTGTTCGTGTTCGGACCGTAGAGCTGAAATAGATTGGGGAAGTTATGCGTGGTGATCCCGAGGTAGGCTTGCGCACCATCATTCCAGGCCTCTCTTAGCGAACATCGCGCACGCCCGAATACTTCGACCGACGACAAGTAGCGTGATACGTGAAAACCAGTCGCGATGACGAGAACATCACAATCGTGCTGCGAACCATCTACGGTAGCGACCCCTGATGTGTTAACCGCCTTAATGTTTTCGGTAACAAGACTCACGTTGTCGCGATTAAACATCGGGTAGTAGTTGCTCGACAGCAAGATGCGCTTGCATCCAAACGGGTAATTCGGGGTCAACCGCGCCCGCGTTGTGGGATCGTTGACGACGGCAATATTATCGAGACCTAATTGCACGGTCTCGGCGTAACGTTGCGGGTCATTTAGTAATTCGAATCCGTCGAAAGCCTCGAAGAACCGCTGCCGGTTCTGCTCGATACCCGCCGGGTTGGAGCGCAGAAAATCGCGTTTCTCGGGCAGGTACGGTCGATCTTTTTTTGGCAAAATCCAATTCGGCGTGCGCTGGAATATGCTGAGGTGCCGAGCCAACACAGCGGTCGGTGGAGCGCTTTGTACGGCACTGGCAGCGCTGCCGATCATGCCGACCTGCGCGTTGCGCAAATCTTGATCGTGGTCCCAGCGTGCCGTGTGAAACATAGTGCCCGCGAAATTGTCCAGGCTCGGAATATCGGGCCACAGCGGCTCGTTGAACATACCTTGTGCTGCGATGAGGATGTTGGCTTCGAAAGTAGCACCGTTCGAGGTATTTAGGATCCAGCACGCGCTTTGTTCATTCCAGCGCGCGGAATTCACTTCGCTATCAAAGCGCACATACGGCATGACCCCGTACTTGTCGGCACAACGCTGCATGTAGGTCAGTATCTCGGCTGCGTCCGCGTACGGGGATGACCAATCGTACTGCGTTTCGAAACTAAACGAATAGAGGTGCGACGGCACGTCGCAAGCCGCGCCCGGATATTGGTTGTACCACCAAGTGCCACCGAGAGCCGGCGCCTTTTCTAAGATAATGAAGTTTTCGAACCCACGCGTGAGCAGCTTAATAGCGGCGCAGATCCCGCCAGGACCGGCGCCGATTATGATGATGCTGCGTGTTTGTGCCGCCATTTTTCTCCGCTATTCCTAAATGTCGCAGGCGAACATAATGCCGCTCTAGCCTACACGACGCAGCCTCCGGTAAGAACCGAGTGAGGTGAAGACTTCGTTCAAAGTTGCCAAGCGTTCGAGAAACCAATCACGACGGTGTTCGTACGATTGACCGCTGTAACTATCCTCGCCACATACGACCGCAGGGATGCGGGAGATAGGGCGGAGCAGGATGCCTAAGCCGAGAGCAATGCAGGAGCAATTGCCGGAAAACGCGCGACGTACACAACGGGAAACACAATGGTAATACGGCGTGTCTGATACCGACACAATACTGGCGCGGGGTTTAGTCATCTCATCCTCCTTGACGAGTGATTGTTTGCTAATTGACCGTAATAGATACCTGAAGTTATCTCAAGGTTTTGGTGGATGTCCTGAAAAAAATGCGAATTCTGAGCGGCATGGTGCGAGGGCGGCGACGCAGCCCGGTCTTGGGGAGTGCGAACTCAACATACGAGATGTTGTCGTAGATCGCGGCGAAGAATAGATGCCCGCGCCGAAGTTGCCTGCATGCCCCATTCTTTGATTCGTTGCATTCTTCGTCTCTATAGTCCACCAATGAGGTGCATTCGGCCACAACTCTTAATCAAAGCCCTGATTGAAATATACCTACACGTCCACATCACCCCACGACTGCAATTTTCTATAAATCGTCGAAGGACTTACCTCAAGATAGGCTGCGGCACGCGGCACACTATTACCGCAATATGCTATCGCTTCGAGAATCGCTTTCTTTTCGACGAGCCACAACGGTGTTATATCTTTCGGACCATCGAATGCGATCTCGTCAGGCGCATAGTTTGGCTGATGATTCTGGACTACCGTATTTCCCAACGGACCAACTGCTTCTTGCGCGCCCACTGCTTCCGGCAACATATCGTCGCTAACTTCGATTCCCTCGTTCATTACGACGACGTTTCGTATCACATTTTGCAGCTCGCGTACGTTGCCTGGCCATGAGTGAGTACGGATTTTGTCTATCGCCGACATGGAAAATTTCGTGAACGATTTCGATTCTTCGCTGCAATAGTGGTTAAGAAAATGGGCGGCGAGGAGAACCACATCATCGTCGCGTTCTCTCAAAGATGGCAGTTTGATCGGAATTACGTGTAATCGGTAAAACAGATCTTCCCTAAATAAACCGCTTGCGACCAGGGTTTTGGGATCGCGATTAGTCGCGCATACGATACGCACGTCTACACTCTCTACTTGATCGCTTCCAACCTTCTGGATTGCGCCCGATTGAACGAATCGTAGAAGCTTCGCTTGCAGATTTAGTGGAAGGTCACCGATTTCATCGAGAAAAAGCGTACCTGTATCGGCTTGCAGCGCGGCGCCCTTTCTCTCCGAAACAGCGCCCGTAAAAGCACCTTTTGTATGTCCGAACAACTCACTTTCAAGAAGTGTTATAGGAATCGCCGCGCAGTTTATAGCTATAAATGGGTTGTCTTTGCGCGGGCTTCGTGAATGAACGGCAGCGGCGCAAACTTCTTTGCCCGTTCCGCTTTCGCCGGTAATAAAAAATGGTGCAGAGCTTGCGGCGGCTGCGTCAATAGTTTTGTACACAATTTGCATCGAGACAGAATCGCCAATAAAGCCGGCAAATCCGTCGCGTTGAAATTGCTGAAGGTCATCGACAATTTCCGTTAGTCGGTTTATCTTTAGTACATTGCGCAAGGTGATAATTAGTCGTTCGCGGTCAAATGGTTTCACCAAAAAATCCGCAGCGCCTAAATTCATGGCCTCCACTGCGATTTCCACAGATCCGTGGCCTGTAATAATCACAACCGGAGACGGTAACTGCTTCTCAATCACATGCCTAAGAATGTCCATTCCGTCGAGATCTGGGAGCTTTAAGTCGAGAAGAATGGCATCCGGAATGTTGGATCGCAGATAGTTAATAGCATCGTGACCATTATCGAAGTGAATGAGATCGACTGGTTGCAATCGGAAATATTCTGAATAGACATGTGCTAATGACGCACTGTCCTCGATCAACATTATCGAATAGTTTCCGGGCACCTTCGCATCGACGACTATTTCCATGGAGGTTACGTCTGGGGTCACTGCCATGAACTAAACTAGCGCTTCAAGTTCTGAGCGCGAAGCCGCCATTTCCGGTATTAACGAATTTATGTTCTGTTGAATATCAAGTATCCTTCCCGCTTCGGCCGCATCTTGAAGTTCCTCCAAAAGCTCGCCGAGCCGCAACGCCCCAAATGTCTTCGCACCACTCGAAAGCGCATGCGCGAGTAAGGCAATTTTCGGGTAATCACTGTTTTTCGATGCGTCAGTGATTTCTTCCGTTCTCTGGCCGAGTTCTCGCAAAAATAGATTCACACCTGTTCGGAGCGATGCGTCGCCCAAATTCGATCTCAACTTTATCCAAATCGTCTTATCGATGACCTCGCCAGGGGCCACTTCATCGCGTATTAAACGCAGCGGGGCAGATTTTTCTGCGTAATCCGCGAGCATTCGCAGTAAGACGGTCCTATCAAACGGCTTACCCACAAAATTATTCATTCCTGCCGCCAGACATTCTTGCTGATTACTGTCCGACACGTTGGCCGTCATGGCGATAATCGGAACCTGCGCACTCTCAGGTGGTAAGTTGCGTATTGCCTTCGTCGCACATAACCCGTCCATTTCGGGCATATGTTGATCCATGAGGATAGCGTCGTACGGGAATAGCCGTGCTAATTCCACTGCTTCTACTCCGTCATTGGCGACGTCAACCGAATATCCGGCGCGCATAAGAATCTCTTTCCCAACATATTGATTGGACGGACTATCTTCAGCAAGCAGAATTCGAGCCCCGGGCGGGGCAAATGGGAGATCTTGAGCATCATTCTCATAATCAGCTTCGGGATTCTGCTCTAGAAAATTCGATTCTGATAATAAATCCATGATTAATCGATAGAGGCGGATGGTTCGGATTGGTGTAGCCAACTGATAAACATGCGAGGGTACGGTTTGAACGTCTTTTGAAGGATCGAGTGGCGAAACTAAAACAATAAACTTGGTCCACGTTGCGGAATCGACTATCGAAGTAAATTTCGAATAGTCTTCAGCTCGGATAATTATCAGCTCCGGTGGTGGCGCGGATGTATCGTCCGACACGTGAGTGAGAAAATGGCCCAAATTATGCTCCGGGCACAAAGGCACGAACTGCCATCGCTCTAGTTGGATTCGAAGTGTAGAGCGCGCAAGAAGGACTGGGAGAAAGATAGCAATGACGCGTCCCGACGTCGAATTCACATTTAGGTGCTGTGTCGACGCTTCCAAGTCGGCCTTAACCGGAACGTCAAACGAGAAACGAGAACCAATGGAAGGTTCACTGCGAACTTCTATTTCTCCGTCCAGCGCCGTAAGCAGTCGCTTTACGATGGCAAGGCCAAGGCCAGATCCTCCGTGCCGGCGAGTATACGAATGATCGGCTTGCGAAAATTCGGTAAACAATTCCGGTATCGAATCGGGGGAAATTCCAACTCCGGTGTCCTCAATCGCAAAATTTATTCTCATTGGATCTGCGTCGGAGTGAGCGTGCGCTTCGACGGAGATAGATATAGCACCTCGCTCCGTAAACTTTATCGCATTAGAAAGTAGATTAAGTAATACCTGTCTAATCAATCCCGGATCGCCAACAAGTACTCGCGGCACCCTCGGGTCGATCATAGGGAATATTTCTAGATTCCTAATCATAGCGCGCGGTTCCACCAAATTCACCACACTCGCGATTAGCTGATAAATATCAAAACTTAGGGATTCAATCTCGACTCTTCCAGCTTCTATTTTGCTGAAATCGAGAATCGTGTTTAATGTATCTAAAAGCGATTGTGCACTGTCTTGCGCCAGCGCAAGTAGCTCCGATTGGGATTGAGTAAGTGGGGAATCTTTTAGTAGGGTAATAGCCCCTGTTATCGCATTTAATGGTGTGCGGATTTCGTGGCTCATTGTGGCGACGAAAGCGCTTTTCGCTCGGCTCGCCGCTTCAGCGCAATCGAGTGCAGTTCGAAGCTTGCTTTCCGCTGCGGTACGATCACTGATGTCTCTAACAGCTCCAGTAAAATACGTTCGGCCTGCAACGACGGTTGGCGCGATGTATAGCTCTATGGGAAACTCTTTCCCACCAGAATGTTGTGCAATAAGCGATACCCGTTTGTTGAGGAGTTTTTCATTACCCGTCTCGAGATAGTGTTGGAGACCATGTGCATGAGCGCGGCGCATTCGTTCAGGCATCAGGAGTGACAAGTCCGCGCCGATTAGCTCATCGTGAGAATACCCCCACATGCTTTCAGCGGTCAAATTCACCATAACAATTTTGCTGCTTTCATTAATAGTCACGATTGCCTCGCCGACAGATTGTAGAACAGCGTCTAGCATCGGCTGTGAGGCAATTTCTCGCGCTTCCTTATTTCGATCGGACACGGCAACTCCTATTTTTCGCAGGCCTAAATGTTACGTTAGACCGCTCCTATCGTGGCCATTAATTTATCTCGTTCGAATAGTTGGCTGTAAATTGCAAAATATTTTGGACGAGTGTTTTAGCTAGCGCTCGCAATATATCGACTTCTCCGCGAGGAACTTGTATCGGCGAACCCATTTCCTAGTATTGTGACTTAAGACGAATTTTACCTCTGCTGATGTCCAACGACTGTCAAGAGGTTTTGTCAAAATTCTTTCGATATCCGGCGCTGACAGAATGTCCGTTGCATGAGCTGATTCCATTAAGTCCATAGTACGTTCTCCAAGATGTTTCTGAGAAGCTCGCAATTAGGATGCCAATTAAGGTTTATTGTAAATTTCTAACAAAACAATAACTTAGTTAAATTTTCTGATCAACGTAATATCTCCCAGAATGCGATAAATTGCATTTTGCATTGCGAAATGCGTCTGCGTTCCCGAATAGCGGAATAAACCAAAGCTTGAGGGTGTCTGGATCGTCGACGACTAGACTGCCTGGAAAAACCTGCAGGGACGTGCCGCTGTAGTATCGAGGACATCCATCAAAATACGAAGTTACATCGGTACATCCTCGGGTACTTTCAGGCCGCTAGCCGGCCGGTAGTTCAACGCATGCCAATAGCCACGATAAAAGTGCCCAGCCCGAGACTCAGCATGCGCTTTCATTTTCTCAGGAGAACCCATCACCAATACATACCTTACGTGCATCTGGTTGACCGTCGGAAGCCACTCGTCAACAGCAATGTCCAGCTGAGTCAGTAAGGAGGGCAAAGCTTCGTCATTCGAACCACGTTTGTCTTGTCGGACACATCGCCCTATTCAATCGACTAGCTGCAGGTAATCTTGGAGATTAAACGGGATCCCCGTACTTTGAAGATTTGTTGTGTGG
>JBLFWZ010000117.1:0-12975 GCA_047611905.1 Gammaproteobacteria bacterium
AATGCATCGACATCGATCACGTGATCGTCGGTAAAAACGTCAATCTTATTGAAAACGACCCAACGTTCACGGTCGATTAACGGCGTCCGGTAGGCGGCCAGCTCATGCGTAATTGTCTGGAAATCGACGGCGGGATCACCAGCCCCATTCAAACCGGATACATCGATCACATGCAGTAACAGTTTGGTGCGTTCTACATGGCGTAAGAATTGAACGCCAAGGCCTGCACCGTCGGCCGCGCCTTCGATAATCCCAGGGATATCGGCGACCACAAAACTGGTTTCTGAGTCGATCGCCACGACGCCAAGTATTGGGCGAAGCGTCGTAAATGGATAATCCGCAATTTTCGGACGCGCAGATGAAATTTGACTGATCAAGGTCGACTTACCTGCATTAGGCAAGCCGAGCAATCCGACATCGGCCAATAGTTTGAGTTCTAAACGCAGCTCGCGAAAATCACCGGACGTTCCTTTTGTTGTTTTTCTGGGCGCCCGATTCGTGCTGCTCTTAAAGCGCGCATTGCCAAGCCCGTGGAATCCACCTTGCGCGATCAACATGCGCGGATTCTCTTCGGTTAAGTCGCCAAGCAGTTCACTAGTTTCTGCGTCGTAAATGAGCGTTCCCGGCGCCACGAAAATAACGAGGTCCTCGGCGCCCTTGCCGATCATGTTACGACCCATGCCAGGCTGCCCGTTTCGCGCCTTGAAGATGCGTTTGTAACGAAAATCGATAAGGGTATTTAGTCGCGCGTCGACTTCGAGATAGACGCTTCCGCCATCGCCGCCATCACCGCCATCCGGGCCACCTAATGCGATGTTCTTTTCGCGACGAAAACTCAAACAGCCTTCACCGCCATTGCCAGCTTGAACGGTGATTTTCGCTTCGTCGATAAACTTCATGCGGTGCCTGCAATCCGCCTGATGGCGGCATCTCGCGGAAATAAAAAACCCCGTCTTAGACGGGGTTGTGTTCGGCAACTCGTCGGTTGGTAAGCGCTATGCCTGGACCACGCTCACAAATTTACGATTGTTCGGCCCTTTCGTTTCGAAAAGGACGGTGCCGTCAGTTTTCGCAAACAGCGTGTGATCGCGTCCACAGCCAACATTCAAGCCAGGGTGAAAATGCGTCCCACGCTGTCGAACGATGATGCTCCCAGCGGGGATTTCTTCGCCGCCATAGCGTTTTACACCGAGTCGCTTAGATTCCGAATCGCGACCATTGCGTGTACTACCGCCTGCTTTCTTATGTGCCATTTTCGATTACCCTCGAGCGATGCCAGTGATTTCGACGCACGTATAGTTTTGCCGGTGTCCAGCTTGACGCCGGTAATGCTTGCGCCGTCGAAATTTAATGATTTTGACCTTCTTGCCACGGCCGTGCTCAACCACCTTGGCGGTGACTTTCGCGCCGGCAATGAGTGGCGTACCGACTTCGACGTTTTCACCGTCGCGAAGCAGCAGTACTTCGGGGAATTCTATGATGTCACCCAGAGCTGCATCCAGTGTTTCAACGCGAAGTTTGTCGCCCTCGCTCACGTGGTATTGCTTGCCACCTGTCTTTATTACGAAATTCATGAGCGTGTCCGAAATATTTGGAATGTTTAGAGATTTGCGAGCGCGGGATTCTACGGAATTATTTCGTGCTGCACAAGGCGGGACAGTTGGTAGCAGCTGGCGCGCCAATCGTGCGATTCCGATGGTAATTTATCGATGGCCTTGGCAAGATAACCCTACCGTCGCCGCCCAATAAAACCAAGCCCGCCAATAGATTATGAGTGCTCCCGCCCAACCCATCGATTTCGCAGATGTTCGCGCACTTGTTGCCGACGAAATCATTGCAGTCGACCGGCTTATTAAAACCCGCCTCTATTCGGAAGTCACGTTAATAAACCAGCTCAGTCAGTACATTATTGGTAGCGGAGGCAAACGCCTGCGTCCAGTAATAGCACTATTGTGCGCAAAAGCCGTTGGCTACACCGGTAGCCGACATATCGACGTCGCCGTCATCGTTGAGCTCATTCACACGGCGACCTTACTACACGATGATGTGGTCGATTCGTCAAAAATGAGGCGTGGCCGCGAGACGGCCAATTTAGTTTGGGGTAGTGAAGCGAGTGTCTTAGTGGGTGATTTCCTCTATTCGCGTGCGTTTCAGATGATGGTTGACCTGGAAAACGTAAGGATTCTGCAAATTCTCGCCGATTCGACTAATACCATCGCCGAAGGCGAAGTTATGCAACTCGT
Source organism: Gammaproteobacteria bacterium (assembly GCA_047611905.1). Classification (GTDB taxonomy): domain Bacteria; phylum Pseudomonadota; class Gammaproteobacteria; genus UBA11873. Next base: position 2,244 of record JBLFWZ010000117.1, read on the forward strand.
TAGCTGTAATGACCCTAATACGACAGAACAACAATACTTGAACACCATCCACAACAAGACCGCCAAGCTATTCGAATCGGCAGCGGAGCTCGGCGTCGTTATTAGTAGTGGCATGCCCGAACTCGAAACAGCCCTCGCCCGTTATGGTCGACACCTCGGCACAGCTTTCCAATTAGTTGACGATGCGCTCGACTACAGCGCTTCGCCGGAGCAGCTTGGTAAAAATATCGGCGACGATCTCGCTGAAGGCAAGCCAACTTTGCCACTGCTTTATGCAATGTGGAAAGGAAATAAGGAACAGACTTCGATCGTTCGCGAAGCAATTGAACACGGTGGATTGGAGCGGATTGATGAAATCTCCGCTGCCATTGAATCCACCGGGGCCATCACGTACACTTTCGCGCTCGCCAAAGCGGAGGCCGCTAAAGCGAAACAGGCGCTCAGCGATCTACCGCAAACGCCTTACTCTGATGGGCTACATACGCTAGCTAACTTTGCCGTCCATCGGAGTTCATAGCCAACCAGAAAATCGAATTCGGGGTGTAGCTCAGCCTGGTAGAGCACTGCCTTCGGGAGGCAGGGGTCGTAGGTTCAAATCCTGTCTCCCCGACCAAATTTTCCTGTATAATTAGTTACTTATGGAGTCCGTCTTTTCGGACTGGCTTTCCGTACTTACTGTGTACTTAAATCATATTTAGATTTTAGGCGCGGTTAGGCACTTATTAAAGTGAACTAGTTAATGCTGAATTACCCAGCCGGGTAACGCACAAAACAAACTCCTCGGAACTGGCAAGGAAGTGAATGGCGACGTCAACAACATCCACCGCACGCGTTCAGCGACTTCGGAAAAGACGTAAGGAAGGGATCTTGATGTGCACCACGATCGAAGTGGGTGCGGGTGGCATCGAACGACTCGTTGGTAACGGGTTACTAGGGCCGAATGAGAAAAACAATAAAGCAGCCATCCAACGAGCTGTTGAAGGTGCCCTAGAGCAGTGGGCTGTTGGCCAAGGCTCACGGACCACGACTCACTGACAATTAAGTTGAGGGGGTCAGACGGAGGCCTACAAATTAAAAATGACGGATCACCCCATTAGCGGCTAGGAGCACCGTAAATAAAAACGACCAACAATTAATTTTTCTAAGCGTGAACACGGAATTTTCCCGATGGGCAAAAGTGTTTACACTTCGACAAAAATCAGATTTCACAGTTGAGAAAATTAGGTGTCCACGCAAGGCAAAATTCTGCGTTCACGGTAGGCAAAAATACGCACTCAGCAGCGACAACCGTTTTTCTGGCACCGCGGGCTTTGCGATGTGCACCAGCGCCGCGGCACAGAATCGGCCGAAAATGCAATGCGGATACCGACAAGGCGTAAATCCATGGTGGCATTCTCACAGTCTCCGTAATCCGAGCTCAACAATGACTTCTAAACGACCCTCAAAACTTTTAGTTGGGCAGGACGCATTGGCCGCTAACGGAGGCTAAACCGCAAATGCTGAATTTTGATAGTGCGACGTCGTCAACCAGGGGTACTTTTCTGCCTATAAATTATTCTAAAAACGGATTAAGTGCCCGCCTGACCATTGCAGTGTGATCCAATACCAAATCACTGACGTATCAATGACGAGCGACTCCATAACATCAGCCCAGATTGGGCCATGGCTTCTTGGCCATGTACAGAGAAAATAATATGACTTCCATAAATGAACATTTGCTTGGATCACCAGATACAAATTTAGCGCTATTGAGAGTGCTTGCTGAAAACAGTTTCGACTCGATCCTGATGACTGACTCTACAGACGAAGGAGCAATCATTTACGCAAACCCGGCCTTCGAGACATTAACCGGGTTTGATCGGACAGAAGTGATCGGAAAAACCCCCCGGATTTTGCAGGGCGTTGGAACCGATGAGAAGGTCATTGACCGGCTTTCGCGTGCTCTGAAATCAGGCGGCGAATTTGAAGGCAAAGCGATCAATTACAAAAAAAATGGCACACCTTTTATAATGTACTGGCGTGTTCTACCGATCAAATTGGGAGAGAAGATCGAAGCCTGGGTTGCAATCCAACGCGAAGGCTCTGCTATCTAAATTGTTAATGGAGACTGTTCTAAATTCTGTGTAACTGCCTAAACTGACGCCCCTGAGCGGGACGAGGAAGGCAGACCATGACAAAACAATCAACCGAGAAAAAGCAGGTAAGGAAACAGCACACGCAGGAATATAAGTCGGAGTCGGTGAAACTGGCAGAAAAGATAGGTTTTGCGCAGGCCGCGCGGGCGCTCAGTCTTCACGAGTCGCAACTCTACGATTGGCGGCAGAAAGCGCATCGACAGCACTCTCAGAGCGAGTTGGAACAATCGCAGGCAACGGAGATTGTTCGTCTCAAACGACAGTTGGCCGAACAAACAGAGGAGCTAGCGATATTAAAAAAAGCGGCCACGTACTTCGCGAAGAACCTGAAATGAAGTACGTGTTTATTCAACAGCGCAAGGATGATTTCAACATCACCACGATGAGTCGGATGCTTCAGGTCTCGCGCAGTGGTTACTACGGATGGTGTCAGCGTCAGGCGCTGCCGTCGGCTCGGCAGCGGCGCACGGCAAAGCTTGATGAAGCCGTGAAGAATGCTTTCGAGGCGGAGAAAGGGCGTTCAGGCTCGCCGAGACTGACGTTGGATTTGGCGGATGCAGGGACTCCCTATGATCGTAAGACCGTTGCCAATAGCCTACGTCGCCAAGGGCTTCGTGCGAAGGCAGCGAAGAAATTCAAAGTAACGACAGACTCAAAACACAACCTGCCGGTGGCACCCAATCTCCTGAATCAGGATTTTGCCGCCGCCACGCCGAACCAGAAATGGGTGGGTGACATCACGTATCTGTGGACGGACGAGGGTTGGCTTTACCTGGCCACGGTCATCGATCTTTATTCGCGCTGCGTGGTGGGCTGGGCGATGTCAGAACGCATGACGGCATCGTTGGTCTGCGACGCTTTGCAAATGGCGCTGTGGCGTCGGCACAAACCAGCCGGCGTGATAGTGCATTCCGATCGGGGCAGCCAGTATTGCTCTGCCGCTTACCAAGCGATGCTCAGCAAACATGAATTAGTGTGTTCCATGAGCGGCAAAGGCAATTGCTACGATAACGCGTGTGCAGAAAGTTTCTTCCACACACTTAAAGTTGAAGCCATTCATGGCGAGCGGTTTCCTACACGAGACGGAATGAAACTCGCCGTCTTTGAATACATTGAAGTCGATTACAATCGAACCCGCCGACACAGTGCCAATGGCTACATCAGCCCGGAGGCGTTTGAGGCTAAACTTGTCGCTTAATCAAGTGTCCGTTGTTTGCGGGCAGGATCATTTTGATACGACTCCCAATACCAGACACCGCCGCTGGTTCTCATCAGACGCTTTAGTTGAATCTCTTGTGAGTCCCATGTCTCCGGAGAATAATTTGTTAGTTTCGTCTGTGCGTGCATATTCAAATAAGCATCAAACACATTATTCACCATCATTCGAAATCGAAGTTTTTCCGTCGAGTCTAGCGACTCGATGTCATTAAGGCCTTTTTCATAAATAACAGAAGTGCCTTCGTCCGAAAATATCGCTGTGCGATTGGCAGACGTGTAATTAAGGCTCTAATGTACCGCCGATGCTCGGACAGTACTCGTATTCTCTTCGATTTGCTTAGTGTTTTGTCGGATCTGAATTGCGAGATAGACGAGCGTGGCGACGACCGCCAAGGCACCGACCAACTCGCTAATCGCCCCTAATGCGTCCCAATTCATCTTCCAATCCCCGTTAGCTTATCCAGCCGGAAGCATATCCGACAGGACTGGAGACGTGAACGCCGGTTAATGGCCGATTTGCGTCTGCCCAAACATCATTTTCTTGTTGCTTGAACGTCCGTTTAGCGGCAACGGGTTGAAGAGCCGTTGGTCAATTAATATCCACCGGAAAACATTGCCGGAAATAGTTATTATCGGCAATGTCTAGTGAGCGCAACGCACTCGTGGTTCTGCTGGGAAAGCGGACTGTCGCTTGCATTGCTCGCGACAGTCGCATAAGTGCCCAAAGCGGGCATAGAGTCGAGAATGGTTGAGAGTCTTTTGCTAAGAGTCGTCGGCCCGGATTATCAACCACAACATCCCATGCTGAAGGCCATAGAGTGAAGCATCCCTGAGCATATTCGCGCCGGCTTCTACTTGCCACATTTGGAAGAGCGCACCACCGAAAGCGCCGAAAATTCCGAACCAGATAATCACCGCTAAACCTGTGCCGGCGAGCGCATAGGTTTTTGCGCCGTTGAATTCGTCGCTGCTGCCATTACGTTTGCCGAGCATATCGATCGCGCCCTTTCCAGCGAGGAGTCCTGCTGCTAGTTCGAGAAGGATGATGATCCACAAAATCGTTTTCACTAAAACCGGCGATTTAACGGGGAAAGCAAAGGTACTCGGGAAAACCTCGTGACCTTCCATTCCCGTCATTGCGCCAACGACCAATTCGGCCGGACCGAGATTGGCAATATTATGGATTGCATAGAAGAGGCAAAATAACGAAGCAAATGTGACGAGTGCAATTTTGATGTAACGATTCATTGTGTATCCCCGTTTTTTTTTATCATTAGCGAAAATGATAACAGACCCACAATAGCCGCAATTGGCCGTTCTTTGCCGGATTGGGGTTTAACGCGAGCGTCCAATGTACCGGGGCAGTTATAGCTGCTTTAGGTGGGAGTAGAGTCACTTCCTCCGTCTCCTGGCGGTGTCGCAAAGCTCAACTCTACTCCCGCAACATCTGCCCCTTGGAGCAGACCGTCCATATGAGCCACAAACACCGGTAAGAATCTAGATTTATCTTTTTCCCACCAGGCATGAGCGCCGGGCAAATTCAAGAACACCAATAACTCGCGCTCTATAACGTCCCAGAAAATTTCTTCTAGTTGGTCGTTGAGGAATTGATGATAAGCAAAGCTATAACGATTGAAAGCAGAAAATGTTAGAGCACCAAACCGCATCTGGTCGCTACCCGATAATTGTTGATAGTCGCGCACGCCCGCTTGAAACAGCTCGGCCAAGCTCTCGTTATTAGCCATCTGGAAATTCACGTCGGCGTTCGCTGCAATCAAACTCTGGGTCCGCTGCATTCTGGTTTCATTCGTGTTCTGACGGATTTGAACAGCGACGTAAACTAACGAAATAACAACCGCAGCCGCGCCCAATGTCTCTCCTACTGTTCCAATAGCTTCCCAGTTCATCCTTCAATCTCCTATTAGCAAAACTAACGGGCAGCATAGCCGAAGACAAATACGACGTGAACGTCGCTTGTTGGCCGTTCCCGCCTGATGGGGCGCATGTACGAACGTCCGCAGTTACAGAAAACGGCTATTCAGATGACTCTTTCTACTCTAACCCTCCCACCTTCTATAATCGCTAACCACGCATTCTAGTAACGGCCATCCAGGAGATTAGATATGGACCTTACCCAACTCGCGAATCTCGGAGAATTCATTGGCGGTGTCGCGGTACTGGTGACCTTGATCTATCTGGCGGTGGAGCTCCGCCGAAGTCGCGCCACATCGCAAGCTGCGTCAGTGGACGCATTAGCGGCGGGACTGAACGCAATCAACTCCGAACTGTATAACAACCCTGAGCTCTTCGAAATCTTCATGCGCGGAAGTAAGGACCCCGATGATCTCGCATCGGTGGAGCGGGGCCGCTTCTTGGCGCTTGCCCAGCACCTCGTGAACCATTTCATGACGATCAAACGGAGTCGTGAGAGAGGTGTGCTCCCTGATGCGGAGTGGCAAGCCTACGGCATTGGGTGTGCTGACTTCTTTCATTCGTCCGGCGGGGAGTGGGCCCTGGGGGAAGTGGCGGCCACGGATGACGTCCGCCAAGCCCTTCGCGAACTCCGCTCGGGCTCCGACATCTTCGCGGCTTGGAGGGGCGAGGACGTGCGCTAACTATCGCGGCGTCCGCGAGGACCCGCCGAACCTGCTCACCTTGACCGTGGAACACCCGCATTAAAACTCGCGAAGGTCGGTTTGTGGCCGAAAATACTCAGTCGACCATCTCGCTCTGAACGTCGGCTAACTGGAGGTACACCGGACCGCCGCAACCCGCAGGTGTTTGCCCGTTGATGACCCATAAGATACGCTCGCCTACCGTCGTCATAGCGTTGACCCGCGGTCTCGGCACCAGAGTCGCTAGGTGAGAAATGCAGTCGACGCAAAAAGAACGACGTTCCCCCCATTTTTCTGCTGAGCGCCTAAATCGGATGATTTCAAAACCGCTTCCGCCCCGACCAGTGAAGCGAGCGCTCGGGCTTGGCAATTCTGACTTCTGTCTATGCGGGGATCTACGCTTTCAGTGCGGCTCAGGCCGCTTATCCGGTTTCCGCCTCGACGGTGACGCTGTTGCTGAACATAGTGCTGTTGGGCACGTGGACGACGGTCCCGCCGCCGGCTTCCAGAACCGTGTAGCGGAAGTTGATGCCGATCACTGTGCCGCTATTGCCGGCAACTGTGATCTTCTCACCGTAACCGAAAGGCTGATACACCAGGATTAGCACGCCGGCGATCAAATTGGACACCGCGTCACGCAGGGCGAAACCGAGCGCGAAGCCAGTCAAGCCCAAGCCGGCGATCAGCGCAGAGACATCGATTCCCATCGTGCCGAGGCCCGTGACCAGGCCGACGGTGATCACGACATAGAACATCGTCTCACCGGCCAGCTCAACGAGCTGGCGCTTGTCGGCCTCGACCCGCATCGACAGACGGCGCAGCAGCTTGCGGCTCATAACGGCGGCAATGGAAAAGGCAACGACGACAACTAAGCCGGCGAAGATACCGGGCAGCGCACTGGCGAGCGACTCGATGAGTCGGGTCAGGATCCGGCTTGCGTAAAGGGTTTCTTCGTTCATGTGACTCAAATAAGAATTTTGCCGTGAAGTTCAAACGCGAGCTTAAGGCTATCAACGTGACAATGCCACTCGTTCGACATGCCCGATTTGACGCTCGTCCGAGTAAACGGACACGCCTCCGGACGAAAACCGCGGACGGTCCGGAATGCGTCAGCCCGCTAGAATGACGCGCGGCACGAACGGCTGTACTTGGCCGTTCGCACTAAGTCGCTTAGATGATACTGAGTGTCGGTTATCTGGGGGCACATCGGACAGCCACCAACGATCCAATTGCGCCTTCGTTCCTGAAACCTCCCCGTGCATCTGATTTGAGTCGACTTGATCGAAAATCATTTGCGACATAGGGTTCAAGTACCCAAAATAAAATCAACCGTCGCAGTGACGTTGATACAACTATTAGGTGGCTAGAGTAAATCGATGAACTGGGGTGCGGCAGGTGCGATAGGGGAAATCATCGGGGCGGCCGCAGTCGTCATATCGGTGATCTACCTTGCGGTGCAAGTAAAAAAGCAGACCCAAGAAGCTAAATTGGCCGCGACGCGTGATCTCGCCGCCGCGGGGCAGGATGTTCTAGACCGAATAACTTCAGATTTTGAGTTTACGGCTGTTTACGGCAGGGCAGTTCAGAACTATAACGATCTCCCTGACGAACAGCGATTATGGGCGGCTATTATTTTTCAGCGCATTTTCCGGTTAATGGAGCAACAGACGCTACACATATCACATGGAAATACTGATCCACAGTTTTTCGAATCGTTCCGAAAATCATATTTGGAGGCATTAACCTTCCCCGGAGTCCAACAGTGGTGGGCGAATAGCAAAAACATTTTTAGTGACGAGTTTGTAATGTACGTGGATGAACAGTCGGCCGTGGCGAAATCCAGGGGATATAACAGCACCTTTAAGAAGAGCGATGACGCTTGACGGTATTCTCGTTAGGTGGGCGTTTAGGTATCTCTAGCAGCTAATAATTGACATGTCAGAACCGGAAATACTGTTGGTAGTAAACGAGTACGGCGACACCTCAGTCAGCTGCTTCGCTTTATACACATCAATACTGTTTGCCTACTTGACCGTGGCGTACCTCGTCGGCGGGAAATTGTCGACATTTCAATCCCGGATAGTGTCCGGGCTCTTTATCGCAGCTGCTGGGGTTGCGGCTATTGCCAACGTAAGTGGAGTTCATGCTTGGATAGCTATCTTGGGAGATCACCCCACAGCCCTCGATCAGGTCCCATTTTTTGTGTATCGAATTTGGCATTACTATATGGGTGGGATGCTGGCGGCAGGCGTCATCGTAAGTCTATATTTTATGTACGACGTGCGGCGCAAACAAGGCTCTGAAGCAAATGAAGGCACATCCACCTAAAAAACACGGATAGCGAGACCATGAGGATCTCGCTATTCGTCTGTTGGGAACCCGAATACGCCATCGTCCGTTGATGGCCGATACCACTCAGCCGCTTAAAATGGGGTGAGTGTCGGCTATGTTGAAGTACACCGGACGGTCATCAACGACCAATTTACCTCTTCTTTCCCGAAACTTCTCCGCGCTACTAACGTGCGTAGGGTTGATACAATTCAATTTGCGACATAGGGTTCAAGTACCCAAAATAAAATCAACTGTCGCGGATATTACGTCGCAGTGACGTTGATACAACTGTTAGGTGCCGGGGAGACTTAGATGAATTGGAGTGCTATCGGTACGATCGCAGAAATAGTCGGTGCGATTGGCGTCATAGTAAGTCTCATCTATTTAGCGATGCAGATAAAGCAGGGTCGCGCTGATGTGCAGTCGTCAAACTTCCATCAGATCTCGAATTCGTTCAATGATTTGAATCGACAGGTAGCTGGAGATCCGGCTCTGGTGCGTATCATGAACATCGGATTCGAAAATTACGAATCGCTTGATGAAGTTGATAAAACACAGTTCGGGATGTTGCTCTTAACGAGCTTGCGCGTTTACGACGCGCTTTATTATCAGGTGCAGCGCGGGACTGGAGATCTGGATCTTTGGGAAGGGGAGCTAAGAACACTAAAGCGGTTTTGCTCAATGCCGGGACCCCGTGTTTGGTGGAAGGAAAACAAGTTCCAGTTGAGCGCGATCTTCATGTTATTTTTCGATGGGCTTATGAACGAAAATATCACCTAACCAAGGGATAAACCTTACCGTTTCGAACGTCCTCGAATGGCCGCCTTCAAAACATCGACTGTCTGTTCATGGCCGAAACCTGCCCCGTTCGGGATCCTAAGAATTCCCAATTGACTGACCGTAGTTGGTGTATGTAAGCGGACATTAGAGGTCGAACGGGTTGCTACGTAAAATTAGAATCAATCCGGCTATCCACAATACGCGGCAGTGATTTTCTCGCGCTCACGACCGCCCTCCTCTGCAAATCTATTTGCTAGAAATCAGGCACGATCAAACACAGGCTGCGACGGTAAAACTAGACTAAATCCAATCTTCCGTTGAAGGGGGATAATCGAGGCAGCTGGATCCCATAATCGAAGTTACCGGTCCATCGTGAAGAAGCCTAATCTGGATACCTTAAAACGATGCTTAACTTTTTGGCTGGGCAGATCCTTCATTCTGGTAACTCGGGGACGTAAAATCGCCGACGTAGTTCGTACCTATCCCAAAGAACCCAGGCTGCTTGAAAACACGCCAACAACGCGAAATCCTATATTTGGTCGCAAGCCTTACCGACGGATGCGTCAATCAAGTCGCAAGACATCCAATAATCGTTCACCTTCAATGCTGTAGAGCAGATCGGCTCCTTGGCGCTCGCCCGATTCAGCCTCGATACTCCAACGCGGCGTCAATTTGTAATTGAGAAAAAATGACCATAGTTGATCGAACGGATTGAAGCCCGTGCGCACTGATAGTTTAGGGGACAGTCGCTTACCAGCAACGAGGGAAGTGTCGCGAGCGGTCTCACCGGCAGCAACCGAAAGTTCATCGAGACCAAAAATATTACGAATTTGGTTTCTAACGACCGTAGACTGTTCCACTCCGAGGCTGAGCGCGGCTTGGGTCAGAACGCCGGCATCGCCAGCGGACGCTTCACCGATTTCACGTCCTGTCACAATATACGACAAGGTATTGCCGTCGGTTAACGGGGGACTAGAGAACAGAGATATTTCTGGCGTGCGCACGGTACCCGTCACATTAATGCCAGCTTTGACGGGGATATCGGGACGTACTGCCTGAATAGCGAGCCCGGGATTGCCTATCGGCCCGGCAAACTCGAGACGGCCATTTTCGATCACCATGTTTTGTCCGTAAGCCTTGAAAACACCGTTATCGATTTTGATGGCACCATTTGCGCGACCTAGAGCGTGACCCAGCTGCTTAGTCCATTGCAAACCGCCAGAGAGTTTCGAGGTGATCCCGAAACCGTTGATCGAAATATCGTCTCCTAGGCGAATGGCAACGTCACCACTGACCTTGTCGGTGAGGAAACTGTCATTACGCTGGGCTTCCCCGGCACTGCCATTGCCACCCACCATAACTTGGTCTTCCGATACGCTGACCGCGGAATTCGGTAGGCGCTTAACGTCGACCAAAATCCGTGGGACTAGCACGGCGCCGGTTATTTCAATCGATTTCGCGTTGCCCACCAGTTGCAGTTCAGGCGAAACGTCCACTTCTGCTTCAGGGATCCGCACAAGCGGAAAATTACTGCCCGTTAGATTGAGGTCATAGCGCGGTTGTTCATCGTCGATAAAAAGCTTGCCGTTCAATGCGAGCGAGCCTTCCCCGGCGCCGATCGCTGCATGGACGTTGAGAGAATTCAAATCGCCA
>JBLFWZ010000118.1:0-12931 GCA_047611905.1 Gammaproteobacteria bacterium
ATTGCAATGGTTAGCGATTGCATTGGCGGCGGCCGGTCTCCTTTCGATTATCCAGCCGTGGCATCGTTACGGCAGTATAGAGAGCAGTCTGTTTGCGCTTGGCGCCGGCATCACGTGGGCGGTAGGGGCAATCTTAGTTAAGCAATTGCAAGCGCGCGAACCCATGGATTTGCTTTCAATGACAGCCTGGCAGATGGTTTTTGGTTCGATCCCGTTGATCGCCATTTCGTGGAGTTTGCCAGAGGATCCGATTGTTTGGTCGGGTCGATTTATCGGCGTGTTGGCCTTTGTTTCCATTGTGATTACGGCGTTCGGTTGGATGTTATGGATGTATGCCTTGGACAATCTCGAGGCTGGAACCGCTAGTCTCGCGACCTTAGCCGCGCCACCGATCGCCATGATCTCCTCGGCGATGATATTCGATGAAAGTCCAAATACGTTTGAGATCGCGGGAATGTGCTTGATTGGCGCGGCGTTATTAGTACTCAGCCTGAATGCGATTCGCGCGGCGAAAGTCATTGCAGAAATGACGGGCAGCGCGCAACGATAGCTCGTTATCGGGCCTTCACGATGTTCCCGTCTGGCTAAATATTTTCGATTGCAGGCCGCTATCGATGTTATGGAAATCAAAGCAAAATCATCGGCAGCAAAGAAAAATCAACGCAATTACTATCGTGTGCTGTTTGTACAGCCGGACGCGCCGATGGAAATCATTCAGGTGAGCTACCGCACGATAATGCAAAAACTAAAAGCACACCCTGATCTTGGCGGCGACACCTGGAATGCTTCTGTCATCAATGAGGCATACCAAATCCTGTCAGATCCCATGCGCCGGGTTAAGTACGATGAGGAGCTATTCGCCAAGAAGAATTTGAAGAAGCTCGGTCTACAATCCGAAGCGCAACGCTACCACCAAACTAAAGCTAAGGCGCAACATTACCAAGAAACACAAAACGCGACAGGCAACATCGACCTCACTGCAACTTGGCAGGAGTTCCGGCCGCGTTCTATTTAAATTCGAACGCTTGCTAGGCAACCTGCATTGCAATCGTCAGCGCGTAATACCATCGCCGGCCGATCGTAAAATCTCTGCCGAATGGCGGTACATTAACTAACATCGCGTACCCCGTAAGCTGCCCGAATTCAGTTATCGCGCTACCGACATATGAGCGGAGACTAAATCGCGCATCGCTAGTACAATCTTCCAGCAACAGATGGGTTTCACGAGGTTGGGATGATGTCGCAAATTCAATTCGAAAAACTAGAAAGCGTGGAGGCGGTACTCAACTATACGGAGCCGACCCAAGCCCGTCCGGCGTTTTACTTGTATGAACCGGATCCGGGTGAGCAACACGACGTCAGAGTGTCCGAGCGACACAGCGTACCAATATTCGATATTCGTGCACAAATGGCTAAGGTAACGCTCGACGCCAACGGGGTGTGTTTCGTCCGGCAAGAATTACCGAACATCGATTTTCTGGACCCGGAAAGCGTCAAGAACCTGTATTACGCAAACTGCACAGATCTCGTGAAGCAAGCCACGGGCGCAAGCCGGGTCCTAGCTTTTGATCACAATGTCCGTGACAAAGAACTTGCGGAGCGCGACGCGGCCAGCCGGCCCGTACGATTTGCGCACAATGACTATACTGAGAAATCAGGACCACAGCGGGTTCGCGATCTGATGAGTGACGAAGCGCCAGCCCTACTTAACAACCGCTACCAGTTCATCAACGTATGGCGTCCTTTGCGCGGACCCGTACTCGACACGCCGCTAGCCGTCTGTGACGCAGCGAGTCTCGAGTCCCAGGATTTCATCGCAACGGATTTGAGATATCGCGATCGGACTGGGGAAATATTTAGCTTCCAATTTAATGAAAAACACCGTTGGATGTTTTTGCGGAATATGCGTACCGACGAAATAATTTTGTTGAAGTGCTTCGACTCAGCTTCCGACGGCACTGCTCGCTACACGGCGCATTCCGCGTTTCGTGACCCGCGGGCACCCGCAGACGCCGCAGTTCGACGCAGCATTGAAGTACGTACAATCGCATTTTTCCCATCGTAATTAATGCCCGGACTAACAAACATCGTCGACGCGCGACGAGTTCTATAGCCCGATTCGATTATTGAACACAGGAGAATATCGTGACCCTAACAATCCGCGACCATTCGGCTAACCAAGTGACAAGGAATATCTTTGCGATCCTGAGAATGCCGGCAATGTTCCTCGTCACGATTTCTCTACTTGCCTGCGAACCCAGCGATCGAACGCCAGGCTTATGGCTAAGCGGCAACGAAGTGCAATCCTTTCCGACCGATTGGACGTTTACGGACGATCACTCAGAAATCTTCGTGCAAGTTGTCACGCCGTATTTTCTCCCACATTCAATCACAATTTGGTGTGCGCAAGTGGGTGGTGATTTGTTTATCGCCGCGCGGAGTCCCGAGAGCAAAAACTGGGTTGGGTGGATGGAGAACGATAATAATATTCGCTTAAAGATCGCCGAAGACGTTTATAACGCGCTCGCAATTCCGCTAAACGACGAAGAGACTTTGAAGCAGGTTCAGCTTGCGTATCGCGGCAAATACCAGCTCAGCGAAACTCCTAACGGCGAAAAGCCGAGTATGAAATATTGGTCAATCGCGGCGCGAAATTAGCTTCTTGCTGTTAGCCGCTACGTAACAGCAAGGCGTAAAAACGTTGGCTTGAACTAGGAAATGTCGATTCCGAGTTTAGACGTTAATTGAGATTTTTCGAACGCCATTTGTGCTGCGTAACGGACATTCGAGACTGGACGCGCAATCGGCGGAAAACGGGCAGGAACCGTTATTCACGTTACCGATACCCTAGGATATGCTGCCCACTGGATATGCTAACGGCGGATTGAATGATGACTTGGGATGTGGTCGGTGTAACAGCAGAAATAGTCGGCGCAATAGCCGTCGTGGTATCGCTGTTATTTTTGGCGCTAGAAGTACGTCGCAATAGGAACGCTATGGAGTCCGCGTCGGTAGACACCTTGGTGGAAGGTTTTAATAGTACGAATGCACTTCTCGCGAGCGATCCCGAATTGGCGGCTATCTGGATAAAGGGAATGGGCGAGCCGACGTCGCTAACAGAAGTCGAGTCGATGCGATTCCTTGCGACGACCCAGTCCTACATCAATTATTTCTCTACCGTCCTCAAATATCATGAGTCCGGGTTGTTGCCCGAACAAGAATGGTTGTCCCACTATCATTCAATGCATCACATATTCAATTCTTTGGGTGGCAAATGGCTCCGGGACAAAATCAACATGGCGCCGACGGTGTTTGACGCGCCATTGGAGAACGCGCGCGTCGAAAGTTTCTGGCACGCCCCGCACTCAAACTCGGGAGAAGATTCGCCTAACAAAGCAATGGAGACCGACGCGTGACCGCTCTTTCCACGCGGTCATTGCCTTCCAGCTAGACGAACGTCGGTTGTGGGCGCTCTTTCGCCCGAAGCGCGGAACGACGATTCACGACCAACAAGCACACCGTTGATTTGCACGCGGATTTGATTCGGCTTTTGCACTAGAATTTGATCCGAGTGATTCAACTTAATACAGACGAGGGTATTACTCTATCGTTGAATAGTTGGATTAACGCTACGTGCAAATCTATAGAGCAATTGGATCACTTTTGGGTGCAACTGAACACGATGGGCTCCAAACGGGGAGAGATCCGGGCGAGCGGCCTCTGCACCAGCGATTCAGTAGTTGAGCGCTGCGGTGCGGCAATCTATCGTAGTGAGTGGATCAAATATTCGATGCAAATAGCGTCGAAAGTGGATAGATCTAACGTGTAAATCCACAAACTAAACACTGATTCGCCCAGCAATGCGTTAAATAGATTAGATAATTGTTATTGGTCACAGGAGAAGAATTTCATGTTACTGAACGAGAGATGTCGCCTTGCGCGGAGCTCGATCGTGCTGACGGGCATTTTATTCTGTGCTTGTTGGAATCTTGTCGGCGCCGACCAAGTCGATCAAGGCGACGAAACCGAAACCTGGAAGATGATCGAATTTAATACGGACACGACGGGCGACTACGCCGCCGTCTACAAGGAAAATTGCGCCGTTTGCCACGGCGAGCAATTAGAGGGCACAGCGCAAGGGACTCCCTTGAACGGTAGGCTGAAGTATGGCGACTCGGTCGAGGTGTTTGAAAATAACATCGCCAATGGATTCGCTGCGAAGGGTATGCCCGCCTGGTCGAAGACCTTGTCTGATGTTCAAATTAAAAACATCGCGCTCTATATCTCAGAGACGCGTTTAGGAATGAACTACGGCGACTTTAAATACGATGCCGAATTCGTCGTACCGAAAGGCGTGATCAAAACCGAAAAGAACGCGTTCGAATTCGAAACCGTCATCGACGGCATCGACGCACTACCATTTTCAATTGAACCGCTGCCCGACGGGCGAGTACTGCTCACGGAGAAAAAACTCGGTCTGTCGATCGTTTCTGCTGAGGGTAAGCAATCCACCTATATCGAAGGCACACCACCAGTCTATGCCGACAGTTACGTCTTTGCAGTGAAACAGGAGTGGGGTAACGGCTGGTATTTCGACGTTGCGCTACATCCGAATTACGAGCAAAACGGTTGGATCTATCTGCAATACGGCGACCGTTGCAGTGACTGCAATGAGGCCAGTCGTCGCTTCAAACTCCCCGTCTCAATGAACACGCTGATCCGCGGGCGGATTAAGGACGGCCGCTGGATCGATGAGGAAATGATCTGGAAAAATGCTCTCGAATTTTACGCACCAGGACCCGATCTCGGCGCGGGCGGGCGCATCACGTTCGACGACGAAGGGCATGTGTTCGTGAGCGTCGGCATGAAGATGAACAATCATGAGGGTATCCAGGACCTGCGCACGCCATGGGGGAAAATTCACCGATTGCACGACGATGGTCGGGTGCCGGTCGACAATCCCTTCATCAAAAATCCTGACGCAATCAAAACTATTTGGACTTACGGACATCGCAGCCCGCAAGGGCTCGAGTGGCGGCATGCGTCCGCCGAACTCTGGGGCACGGAACATGGACCTCGCGGTGGGGATGAGATCAACCTGCTCGTGGCGGGAAAAAACTACGGTTGGCCGCTCACTTCGAAAGGCATGAATTACGACGGCAGCTCGGTTGAGTATGGCAAAAAGCTCGGCGTCGAGTTCGATCTGAAAGACATCGAACAACCGGTGGTCGACATGTCACCATCGCCGGCAATTTCAAGCTTTGTGTTCTACGATGGCGATCAATTCCCACAATGGCGGGGTGATCTCCTGGTCGGGTCGTTGAAAGCGCAAAGCCTGTTTCGCGTCGAACTTGAAGGTAGCCAAGCGGTACACACCGAAACGCTGATATCAGGGCTTGCCCGTATTCGCGACATCGAGGTTGGTTTCGACGGCAACGTTTACTTATTACTTGAGAACAATGCAGGCGGCCGTATCGTCCGCATGGTTCCGAAATAAAAAAACCGAGTCGGCGTCCCTCGATAGCAAGATAGTTTCCGTGTCGAGCTCGGAAACAATCGAAATATCGCGCTTAAGTCCAGCATTTCCAAAAGCGCGCCCGGGGACACTAAATAAGTTAAGCACTACTACTCAGCCGGTTTCGTGTCGTAGATGAAACGTTCCCATACCACCTCATCGTCACCAACTTTAATCCAGCTCCGCCATGCACCGGCGTGGTGCGAACACGCCAATTGACCAGAACTGTCATTATCGAGATTCAGGGGCAACTAAAATAACGAGGCCTAAGCCTGACTTTGAAAAGACTATGAGCGCCGGATGCGCACAACTTTCATTACTTCGAGATCGACTCCGGCGACTGTTTCCGTGTCTGGGTAGTACGTTAAATTCACTTGCGCCCCGACTAAGCTCTTATACAATTTCTTTCGTTTGTAGCGGAATGGGACCTGAAGATCGTCGATCAACAGGGTATTGATGAACCACTCTCCGGATTCGCGCTGTACATGGGACATCACTTTACGCTTGTCGGAATGAACCAGCGCGTTATGACGTGCCAGTAATTTGTCAGGATCAGACTTCATTGTTAGCGACCATTGAATACGTTAGCATTTCGAAGATCAATTCGTTTGAAGCGCATTATTGCTGAATGACCTGCATGATTTTCGCCAAGTCCTAATAATTCCAATGTCTGCACGGCAAATCAATGTTCGATCATCTTCGCTGTTTCGATTTCCGCTCTACCGGGTCGGAATCGGATCAATCTAAGTTTCTTTAGGAGCCTACGCGATGCGAACAAAAATTTTGGCGATCTGCTGTTTCGCAATATTGACAGTAACGTTCGACTCCCATGCTGAGGGCGTTGCGTCCGTAGAAGTTTTTCAATCCCCTGCCTGGTTGATACGCGACAACGTGCGGAGCGCGTTAGCGCTTGGCACTGAGATCCAGGAGAACGACGAGATAGAGACCGGTGCGTCAGCTAGGGCGATGCTAAGACTCGGCGATGGAAGTACGGTAAAGCTCGGCGCGCATGCAAGTCTGGTGTTGCCGCTGCTCGATGCTGGAGGATTAAGTGACGGCGTATTTCTCGGTTTTCTCGATCTAGCGAAAGGAGCATTCAGGTTTACGACGACGGAACTTGGGAAACTACACAAACGCGAAATTACCGCGCAACTACGCAGTATTACCATTGGTATTCGTGGCACCGATGTCTGGGGCAAGGCGGATGATGCGCGCGATTTTGTGGTGTTACTAGAAGGACAAATCACCGTTGATCATAACGATCAATCCTACCCACTCGACGAAGCCTTGAGCCTTTTCTCCGCACCAATCGGTGCCTCTCCGGAACCGATTACCGAGGTTAATCAAGATGATCTTGCGCTCTGGGCACAGGAAACGGAACCGCAGGACGGCGCCGGCGTGCGCGCGGTGGATGGAAAGGTACGTCTACATTTAGCGACCTACGCCGATGAATCGCGAGCGCGTGCCTTAGTGAACCGTCTTGATGGAGAAGGATACCAGGTCTCGGTTGATGAACTAGATGTTGGCGGACGCAAATGGTTCCACGTCAGTCAGCAGAATTTCGTGACCCGCGCAGATGCGTTTGCAAGTCGAACTGCCTTACAAAGTCTTGGTGGGCTCGCCGGGGCATGGCTTGATCGCGAATGATTTGCGGATTTATGCAACGCGATTAATCGGCAAGGTCCGACTTGGTGGCGGAACAGATTTCGTCTAGGCGGGCGCAAAACATTGTTGTGCGGTCAGAATAGAGACGGTGAAGGCGATCGTTTGCCAACGACTCGCCTGAGCCAGCGTCACCAACTAGGCCTTTAATGTTCAGCCTTTTGTTTCGACGAGCGCGATGGCGTCTGCGTAGTCTTGAGTATCCCCGCCGGCCAGTGCCTCTTGCTCAATCTCAACGATGCGTAGCACCTCGCCTAAGAATTGCTCTCGCCAGGCGGCACGTTCGGCGCTAACTTTTGCGCTCGGCCGGTATTTTTCAATATCGCTACGTTTTATGCCGCTTTTCTCGACGAAGCGTTCTAAGGTATCCAGTCGGTCGTGCATAACGGCGACTTCGCCAGCCAGTCCCATCACCATCGCGACGACTTTGTCGACGTTGGGATCTTGGAAGAATGTTGGACGTTCACCTTTTGCCTTGCGCTGTAGTTTCGCCATTGTGTGTTGTTACTTCTCGCCACCGTAAATAAACCAAAATCCGCCGCCGCCGAAATCTCCGCCCTGGAAGGTCAGTGAGCGTTTCGCTTCGGCAATTTGAAACGCGCTCGGGATCAAGGTCTCAATATGTTTCGATACGGAAAAACCGGCTTGCTTCGACAGTTTCTTTAGGTCGATTTCGTGTGAGCGAGCCCAAAACGGTTCGTTGTTGTTGCGCGTGTCCCAATCGAGCATGAAGGCGTCGAATGGGTCCATGCCTTTATATTGTGGTGTTTCGGCGTGCACCATTAAGCCGCCTTTTTTCAGTAAGCGGTTACATTCCTTAATGATATTGCGGATCGCTTTGTCAGACGTTTCGTGGAGCAGGATGTGTGAGACGATTAGGTCAAAGGAGCCATTTTCGAAATCCAGCGATTCGGCGTTTTGTTGCGAGAACTGAATCTTCTTCCCCAGCTCTTCGGCCCGCGCATGGGCGTAGCGTAGCATCGGCGCTGCCACATCAACCGCATGGACTTCGGCTTTCGGAAAAGCGTCGACGTAGGGCACGGTGCTATGCCCGACTGAGCAACCAAGATCCAATATCCTAAGTGGCTTAAACGTTGGGTAGTTTTCTTTTACCCACAGCGCAATACTTGCGCCGATGTCGTTGTTATATGGGCCCATCTGTCCCATTGCGTAAATATGTACGGCACGGTCGTAGACCATTCCAGCCGAGGCATCATTATTATCGAATTCACTGTGGTAGCCGCCCGGTTGACAGTGGATATCTACCGACGTGTGATAGCGTGGGGTTTCAAGCTTGGGATCTAGTCGCAACGAGCCGCGCGGTTTTGCACGTTTCTTATTGATCTTTTTGTTGAGGGTCTCGAGTCCGCGCTGCACCGGGATTTGGCACGACGACCACATCATTTCCTGGCTCGTGCGCAGCAAGGCACTGAACATCTGATAATGCGGATCCTGTGTCATCGCGTCGCGCACTTCGAAGCGATCTTTCGGAGCGCGTTTCTTGTCACGTTCGATCTTCGGTTTCACGCGTTGTTCATAGGCCAACTGATTAGTGCCGTGAACGTTTTTTACCAAATACTGCTTATATGAGCGAACGAACTCCTGGCGGGCGAATTCATCATGGGTCGTTGGAGGTAAAGCGCGGTGCTCTGCTTGTGATGTAGGTGGGTTAACGCTGCTCATAATGATGTTCTCCGAATTCTCGATAGCGCAACCACCGTGAAGGCTGCTATCGGTTTTCTGCAATTAACCTTGGTGCCTTTGTTCTCACTCCGGCATGGTCCACAATGTTGTCTAATGCTCGCATGGCGAGCCGTATTTGACAATTGACGGTAAGGAATTCCTCTCTATGCCCTATATCCTGGGAGTGGACGTTGGCGGAACGTTCACAGACATTTTTCTCGTTAACGAACAAGACGGAAAGATTTTTACCGCTAAAGTGCCTTCAACGCCGCAGGATTCTTCGATCGGCGTACTCAATGGCATCGAGAAAGTCTGTGCAAATTCTGGACTTTCTGCACGTGATATAGGGCATGTTATGCACGGTACGACCGTCGCAACGAATACGGTCTTAACCGGCAGCGGCGCGCTGGTCGGACTTGTCACCACCAAGGGATTTCGCCAAGTACTGCAAATCGCCCGTTCTTATGTCCCTGGCGGACTCGGTGGGTGGGTGATCTACAACAAAAGTGAACCCATGGCGCCGTTGGAGTTAACGGTCGAAGCGGACGAGCGGGTCGCCGCTGACGGCGCGATCGTGCGACCTTTGAATGAAGAATCTTTAATCGAGCGTCTCGAGTTCTTGAAAGATCGTGGCATCGAAGCGCTCACCGTCTGTTTGATCAACTCGTTTGCGAACGGTTCGCATGAACAGCGCATTCGCGATATCGCGGCCGAGGTGATGCCCGACATTCCGGTTTCATTATCGTTCGACGTGATACCTGAAATGCAAGAATACGAGCGTGCAGTCACGACTGTGGCGAATTCCTACGTTCGACCTCGAGTGCAAACGTATATCCAAAACTTAACCCGCGAACTCAAGCTACGGATGGACGATGTGAAATTGCACGTGCTGCGTTCTGACGGCGGGCTCGCCTCATCCGCGTCTGCGGCAGAGTATCCGGTCAATATGCTCATGAGCGGTCCCGCCGGTGGTGTCGCCGGCGCTTTATGGATTGCTAAACAAGCTGGGTACACGAATTTGTTGACGATCGACATGGGCGGAACGTCTACGGATGTGGCGCTCATCCAAAACGGCGAGGCGCAAATTCGACGCGAAACCACGGTCGGTGATGTAACCGTTCGTGCGTCATCAATTGACGTACGTACTGTTGGTGCCGGCGGCGGTTCGATCGCGCATGTACCGGAACTCACAGGTGCACTACGAGTCGGCCCGCAGAGTGCGGGCGCCGAGCCGGGCCCCGCCGCTTACAGTAACGGCGGACTCGAACCAACCGTTACCGACGCAAATATGGTGCTCGGGTATTTGCCAAAAAGCGCCTTGCTGGGTGGCGACATGCAACTCGACGGTGACGCAGCAGCCACCGCGGTGCAAAAGGTTGCCACTGCCATGAACCTATCACTCGACAAAGCGGCTGCTGGGATAGTCGATATCGTCAACGAGAATATGTTTGGTGCGCTGCGCCTCGTATCGATCGAGCAAGGTTACGATCCACGCGACTTTGCGTTGATGGCATTTGGCGGCGCCGGACCATTGCACGCGAACGCGCTGGGTCGACTGATGAGTAGTTGGCCGGTGATTATCCCGCCCGGACCAGGTGTTTTGTGTGCGTCTGGAGATGCGACGACCCGGATTAGAGATGAAGCGTCACGAACATTTATCCGACGCTTTCGTGATACGGCTGCTTCCGAAGTCGTCGGTATATTGCGCGAATTGGCGGAATCGGCCGCCACCAGCCTTAATTCCGAAGATGTTGCGCGCGCCGATCAAAGAGTTACCTATCAAGCCGACTTGCGCTACCACGGCCAAGGGTTGCTACTCACCGTGAACGCCGACGTGGAGGCGATCAAGTCGCAGGGTTTAGATGCAATCGGTGACCAATTCGATGAACGACACAAACAATTGTTTACTTTTGCGTTAGATGTCGACAAAGAAGTGGTTAACCTCCGTGCAGTCGTTGAAGGTAGGGAAACGCGGGTGAGTGCGGGTCAAATCGAAAAGGGCGATGAAGATCCATCGGCGGCGATACTCGCAAAGCAAACCGTATTTATGGACGGTGAGCACTGCGAAGCAATTATTTTTGCGCGCGCTAAACTTAAGTCGGGCAACCAAATCGTCGGCCCTGCGATCATCACAGAAATGGACTCGACTAGCGTTATTCTTGTCGGACACGTCGGTGAAATTGACGATTTCGGCAATATTCTTATTCGCCCGATGGTCGAGTCGAGCTAGCGAAGGAACAATCATGGCAGCACAACTAATTCAAAAAAACCAAACGCCGTTCCGCCACTCGGATCTGGATCCAATCACCTTAGACATTATTGAAAATGCGCTCAAGAATGCGCGATACGAAATGGATGCGGTGTTGTTCCGTACCGCGATGTCACCAGGCATTCGAGAACAGCACGACGCTTTTCCGATGATCGCAAATTGCGAAGGCAAAATGGTCGTCGGGCAGTTTGGTTCGTTTATCCACGGTTTTACCGAAGGCTACGAAGGGACGATCGAAGATGGTGACATTTTTCTGACTAACGATCCGTATTCGTGCCGCGGTGCGATCAGCCACGCGAATGATTGGCTAGTGTTAATGCCGATTTTTAAGGACGGACGCCTAATTGCCTGGGCGTCTATGTTTGGCCACATGACCGATATTGGCGGCAAGGTTCCGGGTAGTCTGCCGACCGATGCGCGACAGATTTATGAAGAAGGCATCGTGGTACCGCCGACGAAGATTTATCGGAACTACGAATTACAGAACGATATCTTGCGGATCATTTTGCATAATTGCCGCCTACCGCATTGGAATCGCAGCGACTTCAACGCCGTGGTCGCGGCCTGCAATCTTGCCGCCAAGCGGTGCGTGGAACTTGCCGATCGTTTCGGCGACGACGAGTTGTTCTCAGCCATGGATGAATTGTTGGAACGCAATAAGCGCGCGATGAGCAAACTTATCGCGAGCACTATCCCGGAAGCTAGACAGACGTTTGAAGATTACCTGTGCGACGACGGTATGGGTATGGGGCCGTATAAAATCGCCTGCGCGATGTGGCGTGAAGGGGATAAAGTGGTATTCGATTTCGCCGGCACGGATCCGCAGTCTGTCGGCTCGATCAACTTTCTCCTCAACGAGGAGATGTTCAAAATGTTTGCCGGCGTGTTCATGATCATGGTGTTTGACCCGCAAATCATGTTCAACGACGGTTTCTACGACTTAATGGAAGTGCGTATTCCGCAAGGTTGTTTGTTGAAACCAAATCATCCAGCAGCTCTGTCGTGTCGCACACACGCCTTGGCGCGCATCTTCGATGTGCTAGGTGGCTTACTTGGCCAAGGTAACCCTGATTTTCTGTGTGCGGCGGGGTTCTCCGATAGCCCCCATTTTATGTATTCAGGTTACAACAGCAGCGGCGAGTGGTATCAGCTGTATCAGATTGGATTCGGCGGGGTGCCTGGTCGGCCAGCCGGTGACGGTCCGGACGGACATTCCTTATGGCCGAGTTTCACGAACGTGCCGAATGAATTTTTGGAATGTAATTTTCCTTTACGGATCGAAAACTACGTGACCTTGGCGGATACGGGTGGACCGGGCAAACATCGCGGCGGCAATGCACTGCGCATTAGTTACGGTTTTCTTGAAGACGGCGAAATATCCATCCACGATGATCGATGGCTTACTTACCCCTGGGGGGTAAATGGCGGTTTGCCTGGCCAGCGCAGCCGAAAAATTCTGGTCCGCGCCGATGGTCAAGAAGAACTCATGGATTCTAAACGCGATCGAATCAAGGTGTTGGCTGGTGACGTTCTACATTTCGACACGTGGGGCGGCGGCGGCTGGGGTAAACCGTTCGAGCGCGATGCCGCGATTGTTGCTAAAGATGTCGACCGTGGTTTGGTCACCATCGAAGGCGCCCGTCGCTATGGCGTGGTAATGCACGACAATCGGAATTTTGACGAGGCCGCGACGGAGGTCCTACGCGACCAGTTACGCATAGCCGATGCGTCAAGGACAGAGATTTTCAACCGTGGCGGTACGATCGATGAATTGAAAGCGCGTTGTTTGGAAGAAACGGGTT
>JBLFWZ010000119.1:0-12750 GCA_047611905.1 Gammaproteobacteria bacterium
GCGGTCTAAAATTCATCCGTCGGTGGCTTGTTCGGATTCGTGTTCGCGCGCGCCGTGCAAGGCTTCGACGAGCTTGAGCGCCTCTTGTTCCATCGCAACGACCAGCCCTTCTACGCGATTACGGAAGTATCTGTAGAGCATTAAGGTCGGGATCGCGACCGATAATCCCGCCGCCGTCGTGATCAGTGCCTCGGAGATTCCACCCGCCAAAATCGATGCATCGCCAACCCCTTGGGTGGTAATCGCCGCGAAAACTTTAATCATGCCGATGACCGTGCCGAGAAGGCCGAGCAATGGGCTGACCGCCGCGACCGTTCCAAGCGTATTCAAATATCTGGCTAAGTCGTAGACGACGTGTCGACCAACCTCTTCAATGCTGTCCTTCATGACGTCGCGTTCGTATTTCCTATTTACGAGCCCCGCCGCAAGCACTTTACCCAACGGTGAACCGTCGCGCAGGGCTTCGATTCGGCGGTCGTCGAGCACACCAGACTTGGACCATTGCCAAACCTGGGCGACTAAATTGTCTGGCGTGATCCGGCGCCGTTGCAGCGACCAGAAGCGTTCCAAAACGATTGCCATCGAGACCACCGAACAGATGAGGATCGGCAGCATCATCCAGCCGCCAGCTTTTACGAATTCAAACACGTGTTGTCGAATCTCCTGTTTGTCCGCATGCCTAGTTGCGGGCTTGTTGCCGAGCCATTGGGGCCGTGTGCTCGGGGCCATGATTGACCTAAGTTCCGAATCATCAGTACGGATGTTCGTCAGGCTTGCCCAATCTCCGTGGGCTTCGCGTCGTTGGAAACTGAGTTAGCTGCACGTCCAAAAACGACATCACTCGCATCCTAACCGCCGATTTATCGATGCATCGGCTGCAGGGCGAGACCATATCAGAGGAGTGGAACGGCGGAAAGGCCAATCACAGCCGTACCGACATCACGCCTCGTTTTGCGCTTCATCTGAGCGACCTCAAGTTCACTGAAGATCGACGACGCGGTGCCAGTAGCGGCGATAATTGACCCGCCGCTGCTCGGCGATCTGAACGGATTCTTTTATCTCAAATTCGATTGCCCCACTGTTGCCGGTGGTGAGCAGCGTTGCGCCTGACGACGCATAACGCTCGATGATTGTTGGGCGAGGGAAATTGAATCGATTGCCGTAGCCAGCGGCGAACACCACGTAGCTTGCCGATACAGTGTCGACGAATCGAACGCTGGACGATGTTGAACTGCCATGATGGGGCGCTACTACTACATCGCTCAACAGCGCCACACCAGATTGGCCGAGGAGTTGACTTTCGGCCCGTGCTTCAATGTCCCCGGGTAAGAGTACCGTGCCGCCGGGCGCACTAATTCTAAGCACACAGGACAGATCGTTACGCGATCCTTGAGCACCTTTGCCGGGGTGTAAAAAAGAGAACCTGACGCCGTCCCAATGCCAGCCAGCCCCGAACTGACAGGTTTGGTGTGGATTCTGGAATTCATGGCCAGGACTCACGACGATCTCGCCGACAGGAAACGCAGCAACCAATGCCGGCCAACCACCCGCATGGTCGTTGTCGGCATGACTGAGCACCAAACGGTCGATTTTGCGCACACCGCGAGCGCGCAAGAACGGCGTTAGGATTGTCTTGCCTGCAGAATAATCACCAAACGAAGGGCCAGTGTCGTAGACCATAATTTTGCTTGCCGTCTCGACGACGACCGCGAGCCCTTGTCCGACATCGAGGACCGTCACTCGGTATTGCCCGTTGGAGAGGGTTTCACGCTCGCCTAACATGAGCACGGAAATGAGTAGCGGGCCGACAAACCAACGGCCATGCAGCAATGGGATCACAAGAAGTAACACGCCCAGCACGGCGAGTAGGATAGTTAAGGGTGTCGGCGCAAATGGTAGCTCAATTGCGCTTAGGTGAGATGCTAGCCACTCAAGCAATAACCACAATTGATCCCAAATCCATGCGGCACTGGTCCAACACAGTTTTGCTGCGCTGAAATCAAACGGCAGCGCCACAATCCCGGCGATAACCAAAGGCGCAATGGTCATTGTTACCACCGGTACCGCGACTAAATTGGCTATCGGAGATGCGACCGGAACGCTTTGATGCAGAATGCCGAGCAGCGGCGTAAGCCCTAGCGCTAAGTAAAGATGGACTCTTAGTAAGCGACGCGCAGCGTTACCTGGCGCGGCGGTAGTCGTAATCAAGAGCAGCCATCCGACCGCACAAAACGATAACCAGTAGCTCGCGCTGAGTAGCGCAAGCGGGTCGACAATGGCAACCATAGCAAGCGCGACAAAAAAAGAATCCACGGAGATCACTCTTCGTCGCCAATACACACAAGCCATCGCCACGCCTAACATGATCACTGCGCGCTCAGCAGAGGTGGGAAATCCCGCCAAGGCGGCATAGCCAATCGCGACCAGCAACGCACAAATCGCGGCTGGACGCTGTACGGGCCATCGGCGACTGAGCGGCGCGATAAGCCCGATCGCCCAATGCGCGAGGATGAATGTGGCGCCCGCAATCAACGAGATATGCATGCCCGAAATAGCCAGTAAATGCGCCGTTCCTGTATCACGCAACACATCCCATTGGCGCGTACTCAGCGCATCTCTTTGTGCCACCGATAGCGCCAGCACGATGGCGTGTTGGCGCGCGTTCGGCAACGCTTCTCGGACACGCGTGGCAATGTAGTGACGTAGCCGATTGACCGACCACCGATCGTCGTACGGCTCGCATCGGTTACTCGGATGCTCGACCACATATCCTGTGGCCGAAATTTGCTGAGTGAACAACCATTTCTCTCGATCGAATCCACCCGGATTTTGCACGCCGTGAGGAACTTTCAAACGGACCTTTAGAACGCACTTGCTGGCGCGAGTTAGCGACTCGGGCGGCTCATACCAGTTGAGCTGAAGGCGGGACAATTCTAAGGTTTCGTCGCGGCCGGTTTCACTTGCTAGGACATCAAAGACAAAACGACTCGCTGATGCATAAAGCACTGGAGGGTCTCTAAGCAGACCCGTCACGGAAACGATCCGACCCGCGTATTTGGCATCTAGGCGCAGCTGCAAAACACTATCTGCACACCACATAGACCACAAGAATCCAAGCGCGCAGCACGCCACGACCCGTAACCAATAAGGTCCCCACAAAGCGAAAATCAACGGCATTGCCGTCGCGTAGACGCTACGGGGCGGAATACTTGGCATGAAGTGGGAAACTGCAATGCCACAAACTATGGCTAAACATAGCGTTCGCATGAATGTCATCCTTGACGTTCTTCACGACCGGCAAAACCGG
Source organism: Gammaproteobacteria bacterium (assembly GCA_047611905.1). Taxonomy (GTDB): domain Bacteria; phylum Pseudomonadota; class Gammaproteobacteria; genus UBA11873. The sequence goes on from JBLFWZ010000119.1 coordinate 3,308, forward strand.
ATAATCGAATTGACGTGCGCGCCAGCCCGTATCGCGCTTATCATACCCAAAGGTGTTGTGCGCTAACGGACAAGTCCGAGCCCCAACTTTAGCACTTTTGTCTGTCCTAGATATCGATGTCTGTTGGCCCAAAAACTTTATTAAGAAATTTTTTCGCGACGCGGCGAACGAAGACGCCGACTACCCGTTTCGGCTGGCTAGGTCGTCGTATGCACAATGCGAACCTGTGGCATTTCGGGCGGCGCTCGGTGGCTGGCGGTGTCGGCGTTGGGCTGTTTTTGTCGTTCATCCCAATCCCGATTCAAATGCTTCTCGCCGTTCCCTGCGCAATCGTCTTGCGGATCAATCTGCCTGTCACGTTCACCGCTATCTGGGCGACAAATCCAATCACTTTCGCACCTATGTTCATCGGTGCGTTTAAAGTGGGTTCGTGGATCACAGGTTACGACAATGGCACTTCCGGTGTACCGTTTACGGCAACGTTCGACGGCTTGGCTGCGACGTTCGGGGTCATATGGTACCCGCTACTGGTCGGGTGTTTCGTCTGCGGGATCAGCGCCGGCACCATCGGATACCTCCTAGTGCACGGCTTGTGGCGAATTCACCTAGTTGGTCTGCGGCGCAAACGGTTCCAACGTACGCGCGAATAGTCTCAACTATGCTCGAATGAGCCCGTCGTCGAGAACGATGACCCGGTCCATCGCTGCGGCGATTTTATCGTCATGGGTGACGATGACCAATGCCGCACCAGTATCCCTTCGGAGTAAGAGCATCGACTCCAGTGCTTGCTCCGCACTGGCACGATCCAAGTTCCCCGTCGGTTCATCGGCGAGCACGCATTTGGGATTTGACACGACTGCACGCGCTATCGCGGTTCTCTGCCTCTCGCCGCCCGATAATTCCCCGGGACGGTGTTCGAAGCGATGCGCTAGCCCAACCCGCGTGAGACATCGGCGCGCCCGCGATTCACTCTCTTGCACGTTCACGCCGCCGATGAGCAAGGGCATCGCGACGTTTTCCAGCGCCGTGAACTCGGGTAGCAAATGATGGAATTGATAAACGAAGCCGAGGTCTTTATTGCGCAGTTCGCCGCGTTCCGTCTCCCTCAAGGTGGCCAAGTCTCTGCCGCCCACCTCGGCGCGGCCGCCAGTGGGTTCGTCCAATCCGCCGAGCAGATGCAGCAGCGTACTTTTGCCGGATCCGGACGCGCCAAGGATGGCAATGGTTTCGCCACGTTCAATTCTTAACGAAATCCCTTTGAGTACTTCAACATCGAGCACGCCGTCGTGAAAACGTTTAGTGAGATCAAATGTTTCTAAGACGGCTTCAGTCATAGCGAAGCGCCCGTGCCGGTGCCGTGCGGCTGGCGAGTAATGCCGGATAAAGCGGCGCTAGCAAGCACAAAGTAATGGCGACTCCGACGGCTGTTAACACGTCTCGTAGTTCGATTTCTGACGGTATCTCGCTAATGTAATAAACGTCCGGTGACAATATTTTGAAATGCAAGAGTGTTTCGAGGCCTCCAACGATGAACTGTACATTACTGGCTAAGGCTAAACCGAGCACGAGGCCGAGCACGATCCCCGAGAAACCGATCAGTCCACCATGAATAAAAAATACGAGGATGATTTTCTTCTTCGTCAGACCCAATGTTTGCAAAATTGCGATTTCGCTAGTCTTCTCGGATACGACCATAACCAAGGTCGAAACAAGATTAAAGGCGGCGACCGCAATGGTGAGCGCCAAAATAATAAACATCACAATTTTCTCGGTCTTTAACGCCTTGAATAAATTTATATTCGTTTCTGTCCAATCGATTACCTTGACAGGATCATCGGTTCGGGAAGACAACCTCTGCGTAATTTGTTGGCCAACTGTTGGCGCCTCGAACGGATTATCCACGGTCAGGCGGATGCCCGTAATACGCTCGCCGTAACGAAACATCTTTTTCGCATCATCGATATGAATGAGAGCGAGTGACGTGTCGTAGTCATGCACGCCTGCCTCGAAGATACCGACGACATTGTAGCGCCGTAGTCGCGGCACCATACCGGCAGGTGTACGCATCGGTTCGGGTGCGATTAACGTCACTCTTGACCCTACCCGCGCGCGCAACGTATCCGCCAACCCGCGACCTAAAACGATATCGAACGAACCAGATTTTAAATTCAATTCGCCAGCGATTATTTTTTGCGCAACGATGCTAACTTTCGCTTCGAGGGCAGGCAATATTCCGCGTACCACGGCGCCTTGAACATTGTCGTAGTGTGTTAGCATCGCTTCGCGACGAATATAGGGCGCGCTCGCGGTAACGCCAGCCTGTTGATCGACCTGGTGCGTTATCGTTTGCCAATCAGATAAGACGCCGCGATCGGTCGTCACCACAACGTGCGCTGCCATGCCGAGGATTCGATCACGCAATTCGCTTTCGAAGCCGTTCATGATCGACAAAATCGTGATGAGCGCCGCCATCCCGAGAGCGACGCCGAGCATCGCAATTGCCGAGATTAAAGAAACGAAATGAACGCGGCGCTTAGCGCGTGTATAACGCCACCCAAGGTAAGCTTCGACTGGCGTAAACATATCGAGCGATTATAGCGGAAAGACTACGACGGTAGCTTGGCAATGGAGAATTCGCTGATGGCAAAAATTCTGGCAATCGAAACTGCTACCGACGCATGCTCGGCGGCGTTATTGATCGACGGTAAGCGTTCGGCGTGCTACGAAATAGCGCCGCGACAGCATACCGACCTGATCCTCCCAATGATCTCCTCTCTTCTGGATGATGCTCACCTGTCAGTCCGCGACCTGGACGTGATCGCCTATGGCGCTGGCCCCGGTTCGTTCACCGGTGTTCGAGTAGCCACCTCGATTACGCAGGGTTTGGCCCTCGCTCACGACATACCCGTCGTGCCGATATCATGCTTAGAAATACTAGCGATAGGCGCCGCCAAAGCACACAACGCCTTAACAGTCGCGACGGTAGTGGATGCGCGCAAAGCGGAAATATATTGGGCTATCTACGAAATCGCGCCGGACACACAGCGCACGACGTGCCTATCGCCGGACACGCTCTGCCGGCCTGAAGACTTTGCCTACCCGACCGATCGGGACTGTATTGTGGTCGGTTCCGGTTGCCAGTTGTATCGCGACCGACTCGTCGATTGCGGCGTGCCCATCGCGATGCTAAGGCAGGAGCCGATTTATCCTAAAGCAATAGATGCTTTGGAGTCCGCGCAACATGCGCTGGAGTCCGATCGAACTATTGCTGCAGAATTTGCGACACCCGTTTATTTACGCAACGCGTTGTAAACGAACCGCTAATCAAGTGTACGGCCGATCGTTAGCCAGCCGCACGACACGAGTACTGAGCTGGCCGTCGCCTGTGAGCCGCAGGTGGCGAAAACCTGGTGCTAGCGGCGCTTGTGCAAAACCGCTTGAACGAGCATCAAACTGAACACACGTAGATGGCGTTGCCAAGAGGCGCACACCATGGCGAAAACTATCGTAGTTTTGATGTACATGCCCCCACACGACGCTACGAACGTGAGCATGTTGGTCGATAACGTTCCAGAACGCTGCGGCGTTTTCCAGGGTCATTGTATCAATCCACCGACAGTCCATTGGCACCGGATTGTGGTGCAAAACGACGATGGTTGGCATGCTCGAATGGGCGTTCAAACACCGATCGAGTCGAAGCAACTCACTTTCACTCAATCCACCATAATCGGCGCCCGGCACCGCTGAATCCAGCAATATGAAGTGCCATTGTGAGGCGATTAGGTCCCCACAATAGTGCCAACCGGCCGCGCTGACGATGGGTTCCATCAGGGTCGCGACATCGTGGTTACCCGGTATGCAGGCGACCACCACATTCAGCACAGCGAGTTCCTTAGTTAACCAGCGGTAGGCGCCCTCCTCCGATTCGGCCGTCAAATCGCCGGTCAGAAGAACGAGATCGAAATTTATAGGCGAGTTTAAAGCGCTATCGAGAACTTTCTGAAAACTCGCCGACGTAACCATTCCGCCGAGCCGACCGGCCGGATCCGCAAAGATGTGGGTGTCGGAAATCTGCAGCACGTTTAGCTCGAACTTATCCATTGGCCTACTCTAGCAGCGAATAGGGAATTTGCGGCCAACGGAAGCAACGACCTAGACAGATTTCGTCGCTTTTGGAGAGCGTCAGGTGATCGGCCCTAAGCTCCTGATTCTGCCTTGAAAACCCGATTTATCCCCAGTTTGTACCCAAGCTTTCCTCACGTTGTTGTATGATCCCTACACAGGCATGACACATTATGTTGTGGTGTAAATACGCCTTGACCACATTTTATTGTGGTGATATACAATCGTTTACAACGAGAATATAAATATTTCGGCAGGCGCTGTAACAGGTCTGTAACGGAATAAACAACAAGCGAACCTGAGGAGGGAGCATGGAGCTGGAGAATTCGGCAGTGTTACGTAGCAGTAGTGAATCACCGGCAACAATAACGCCCGTTTCAGCACCTATTACGGCTGCGATGGTCGCCACAACCCCAGGTGAATTTCGCGTAATCCGCCGCAATGGGAAGGTCACCTCGTTTGATGCCGATAAGATTAAGGTAGCTGTTACGAAGGCCTTTTTAGCGGTTGAAGGCAACAACGCCGCTGCGTCGACCCGGATACACGAAACTGTCGACCGCATCACAAACTTGGTAGTTCACGCGATTACTAGAAGAATGCCAACCGGCGGATCGGTCCACATCGAGGACATTCAAGATCAAGTCGAGCTAGGTTTAATGCGCGGCGAAGAGCATAAAGTCGCCCGCGCCTACGTACTTTACAGAGAATCTCGATCTCGAGAACGCGAAGCCAAAGCCACACCCAACGAGAAGGCCAGGCCGCACTCGGGATTGAATGTCACCCGCGCGGACGGCAGCAAAGTCGCCTTAGATGAAGCTCGCATGGTGCGCTTGGTAACGGAGGCATGCCGAGACATCGATGATACAGATCCAGAAGGGGTAATCAGCGAAACGAAACGTTCGTTGTTCGACGGCGTCGCCGAAGACGATGTCTCGAAAGCCTTGATCATGAGCGCACGAACATTCATCGAACGCGAGCCGAACTACACTTACGTAGCTGCGCGATTATTACTTTATACATTGCGCCACGAAGCCCTGAGTTTTGTCACTAAATTAGAACAACACGCGACCCAAGAGGAGATGGCCGAGCGCTACCCCCAGTACTTTGAAGGGTACATAAAGCAAGCCATCGAAGTGGAACTGATGGATCCGCGCCTGGGCAATTTCGATCTGAAGCGCCTGGGTGCAGCAATCAAACCCGAGCGTGATTTCCAATTCACCTACCTCGGTTTGCAAACGTTATACGACCGCTACTTCTTGCAACACCAAGACATTCGATTTGAGCTTCCGCAAGTGTTTTTCATGCGGGTCGCGATGGGCCTAGCCATTAACGAAATCAATACGGAAGATTGGGCCATCAAATTCTACGATTTACTGTCGTCGTTCGATTTCATGAGTAGCACACCAACGTTATTTAACTCAGGCACCTTACGGCCGCAATTATCGTCTTGCTACCTCACCTCAATTCCGGACGATCTCGACGGCATATTCAGCGCCATGAAAGACAATGCGCTGCTATCGAAATTCGCTGGCGGCTTAGGCAACGATTGGACGCCAGTGCGGGGAATGGGCGCACACATCAAAGGTACGAACGGCAAGTCGCAAGGCGTCGTACCTTTTCTGAAAGTCGCAAACGACACGGCGGTAGCAGTGAATCAAGGCGGTAAACGCAAAGGCGCGATGTGCGCATACCTTGAAACATGGCACATGGATTCAGAGGAATTCTTTGAGCTGCGCAAAAATACCGGCGACGATCGACGCCGCACACACGACATGAATACCGCCAACTGGGTGCCGGATTTATTCATGAAAAGGGTCTGTGAAAACCTAACCTGGACGTTATTTTCACCTGACGAAGTACCTGAACTACATGATCTAGTTGGCCAGGCATTTGAACAAAAGTACGTCGAGTACGAAGAGAAAGCGGCTAGGGGCGAGATCCAAAATTCGAAGACTATTCGAGCAGTGGATCACTGGCGAAAGATGCTCGCCATGCTATTCGAAACAGGACATCCCTGGATCACGTTTAAAGACCCATGCAATCTCCGCTCGCCGCAGCAACACGCAGGCATGGTGCATAGCTCAAACTTATGCACAGAGATCACCCTTAATACGTCTCCTAACCACGAAATAGCGGTCTGTAATTTAGGCTCAGTAAATCTCGCTCAGCACGTTACCGCTGACGGCATCGACATGGACAAATTGCAACGTACGGTCGACATCGCAATGCGCATGTTAGACAACGTCATAGACTACAACTACTACAGTGTATCAACCGCGCGGGCGTCGAATTTACGCCATCGCCCGGTTGGAATGGGCATTATGGGTTTCCAGGACGGACTCTACACAGTGAACATTCCTTACGCATCGAACGAGGCAGTGGAATTTGCAGATCGCTCGATGGAGGCCGTTAGCTACTTTGCAATCAACGCATCGTGCAACCTCGCCGCGGAACGCGGCACCTACGCGAGCTTTGAAGGGTCGTTGTGGAGCCAAGGCATATTACCAATCGACTCGATTGACCTGCTCGAACAGGGACGTGGCGGTTATCTGGATATGGATCGTTCAACCACTTTAGATTGGGATGAGCTGCGTGCGCGAGTCGCGAGCGTTGGCATGCGTAATTCTAACTGCATGGCAATTGCGCCGACCGCGACGATTTCAAATATTTGTGGCGTGAGTCAATCAATAGAGCCGACGTATCAAAATCTATTTGTAAAATCGAATCTGTCCGGTGACTTCACGGTCGTCAATATGTCATTGGTTGCAAAATTGAAAGAGCTTGGCTTATGGGACGAAGTCATGGTCAACGATCTCAAGTACTACGATGGAAGTATTGCGAACATCGACCGCGTCTCAAGCGAAATCAAGCAACTCTTCGCCACCGCCTTTGAAGTGGATCCGAGATGGTTAGTGGAAGCGGGATCGCGCCGTCAAAAGTGGCTTGATCAAGCCCAGTCGCTGAACCTCTATTTGTCCGAACCGAATGGCACGAAGCTAGACAATTTATACAAGCTCGCTTGGGTTAGAGGTCTAAAAACGACCTATTACCTGCGAACATTAGGCGCAACGCACGTGGAAAAAAGCACCTTGGCAGACGGCAAACTAAACGCCGTTCAAGGCAGCAATACTACCACCGCGGAACCGACCGTCTGTTCAATTCTGGATCCGGAATGCGAAGCCTGCCAGTGACAATAACGACAACTAATCGAAACGAGGACGCTTAGATGCTGAATTGGGAAGATCCGATCGAGCAATTTAAATCGCCGGCTGCCGGTCAACGCGCAACAGCGATGTTGGCAAGTGAAGCGCTAGCAGCGGTCGAGAAAATAGAGACCCAGCAAAAAGCAACGGTGGAACTCGCTAGCCACGATACGCGCCCCGCAGAAGCAGAAGCAGAAGCAGAAGCAGAAGCAGAAGCAGAAGCAGAAGCAGAAGCAGAAGCAGAAGCACCGGCTGAAGCTATTGGCGTTACCGGGCTAGAGCAAGTTGAGTTTGGCGCGCAACGGCTTGCCGTAGACGACAAGCAAATGATCAATTGTCGTGCCGATGTAAATCAGTTGGTACCGTTTAAATATAAGTGGGCATGGCAAAAATACCTTGACGGGTGCGCCAACCATTGGATGCCGCAAGAAATTAACATGACTGCGGATATTCAGTTATGGAAGAGCAAAGATGGTCTAACTGAAGACGAACGATTGGTCATTAAGCGGAACCTAGGATTCTTTTCGACCGCAGACTCGCTTGTCGCCAATAATCTCGTACTAGCCGTCTATCGTCACATCACGAACCCCGAATGCCGTCAGTACTTGTTGCGCCAAGCATTCGAAGAGGCCTTGCACACTCACGCTTACCAGTATTGTGTCGAAAGCCTCGGCCTCGATGAAGCAGAAATATTTAACATGTACCGCGAGCTGCCGGTGATCCACAAAAAAGCTCAGTGGGCCATGCGCTTTACCGACAGTTTGGGCGACCCTAATTTCCACACCGGAACAGTCGCTGCTAATCAGCGATTGCTGCGCGACTTAATTGCGTTTTACGTCGTCTTTGAAGGCATATTTTTCTACGTTGGATTCGTGCAAATCCTATCGATGGGGCGCCGCAACAAGATGAGTGGCGTGGCTGAGCAGTTCCAATACATATTGCGCGACGAATCGATGCATATGAATTTCGGGATCGACGTCATAAACCAAATAAAACTGGAAAATCCTGAAATCTGGACTGAAGAATTCCAAACGGAAATGTCACTACTTATTAAGGAAGCTGTCGACCTAGAAATCGAATATGCGCAAGACAGCATGCCGCGCGGTGTACTGGGCTTGAACGCGGCAATGTTTGAAGAATATCTTCACTTCATCGCGAACCGACGCTGTTCGCAAATCGGCTTACCGGAGCAAGTACCGGGTGCGACTAACCCATTTCCGTGGATGAGCGAAGTAATGGATCTCAAAAAAGAGAAAAACTTCTTCGAGACACGTGTCACGGAATATCAAACGGGCGGCGCGCTTAGCTGGGACTAATTGGGCATTAGACCAGGCCTCCTCGCATGGAGCTAAGACGTGCTGCATTGGCCGGTGCCTAGCCTAGCTAGGCACCGGCAATTTTTAATTCGCCGAACTTATCATTGCATTCGCGGCGTTGTGACGAAGATAGTGCAGTGACCGACCGTAAAATCCCTTCGCCCTGGACGTAGACCTCCTTGCAATTAGGTCAAGAACCACCTGACCCGTCGGTCCCAATCATCACAGGCGCGTGTGTGCCGTGATGTCCTACCCCAACTTTCGAATCTTGCCCAGCTGTCGACCTTGCTTTTACCTTGTTGTCCCAGGAATTCGTCAATCGCGAAAACCGCGTTGCGGACGGCTTCTTTTTTTAGCAACCATTACCGGACGGCAGCGTCGCCCAAATAGGGTCTGGTATTCAGTAAAAACCATTAACGAAGCCCAATACTTCGCCCAAGCGACCCGTCGTAATCAGCGCCGCTGAAATTACGGATTCTGTTCGACAGGCATGCTGTTAACCAATAACGGAATATTTCAGGTTAGGCTCGAATCAAGTGCACCGGCATCACGCCTAGAAAATAAACACCATCGGCGATAAACGAAGCGATACCACCAAGTAGTGTGCCAGATCGAGTGCTGTGCTAATGTTGGTGTCGTCCCGTACGGTCGCCGGAAGCGTACTGGGTTGAATATCCCATAATAATCACAACGACCGCGAGTTATCGTGAAGAAACCAGTCTGTTCCGGCATGCTTAAACATCGACCATCTGATGGCGTTGCCAATCTGTCCGCAGAGCAATGTAGTGACCGCAGCAATTTA
>JBLFWZ010000120.1:0-12730 GCA_047611905.1 Gammaproteobacteria bacterium
TCCGCCAACCCGGTTGTTTCGACGATAACCCGATCGACCGGTGGGAGCCGCCCGGTGTCCAGCCACATTGCCAACGAACCCAACTTATCCTGAAGATCGCCTCGTATGGTGCAACAAATGCAACCGTTGTTTATTTCGATCATTTTCTCCGAGCTGGTTTCTACGAGTAGGTGATCGATCCCGATTTCACCGAACTCGTTGATAATCACGGCCGTGGATTTCAGATCGGGCTGCTTTACAAGGAAATTGAGTAAAGTGGTCTTTCCGCTGCCCAGAAACCCGGTGATGATCACAACCGGGATTTTCGTTGCATCGTCGTCAGTCATCTGTTGCATCTATTCGTCCTTGTAGACGACGCCGCCTTTCATCACGAAGGGTATGTCCTTAAGAACTTTAATGTCATCGAGCGGACTTGTTTTGGTCGCGATCAGGTCTGCGAACTTTCCGGGTTCCAGCGTGCCGAGTACATCTTCTTTACGCAGCAGCTTCGCACCATTAACGGTTGCCGTCACTAAGGCATCCATTTCGCTCATACCCGCTAAATCGACGTAGGCAATGAGTTCTCGAGCGTTGTCCCCGTGAGGTATCAGACCGCCAAAATCTGTGCCCGCCGCGATAAGCACTCCGGCTTTGTAGGCCATCGCAACACCTTTTGGCTGCAGATCAATGAACTGCTGTTTGCGGATCTGCTGTTCGGGTGATAATCCGGCGAGATACTCTTCATCCCATCCTGTTATATACGCGAGAGTTGGAACCAGGATCGCGCCAGTCTGCTTATACAGGCGAATGGACTCCTTATCGGGGAAGGTGCCGTGCTCGATCGAATCCACGCCATTGCGTAAAGCTGCGTTTATTCCGGCTGCCCCATGCGCATGGGCGGTGACCAGTCGCTTCATGCTGTGGGCAACGTCCGCAACCGCCCTAATCTCATCATCGAGCATTTCCGCCGGATCGTCCGGCCCACCATTGTCTTCACTGCCACCGCCGGACGCGGTAATTTTGATGAAGTCTGCCCCCACCCGGATTTGTTGTCGAACCATTTTTCGGCACTCATAAGGTCCGTCACAGAAAAGCTGTTCAACCCGATTATCGAGCATGTGATCGCCATGTCCGGCCGTTGGCGAAATCGCCATGCCAGCAGCAAAGATGCGCGGCCCGCTTATGCGCCCCTTGTTGATCCCCTCACGCACGCTGAACATGGCCGGACCTGATGACGCTGTGTCGCGTACGGTCGTAAATCCCGCCATCAGCATCTTCTGGCCGCTGCTAACTGCCGTAACCGCCATGTCCGCATCATCATATTTTCTCGCCGCACCGCTTGTTGCATCAAAGCTGAGGTGCACGTGCATGTCCATTAGGCCGGGAAGAACGAAGCGATCCTTAAGAGACACAACCTCAGCATCAACAGCCGCGGTGTCCGCCGCTGGCACAAAACCATTCAAAACCGACTCAATGACCCCATTCTTGATAACGATGGTTTTTTCCGTCTCTGGTTGCTGGCCTGGTACGGCCAGCAGTGTCCCGGCGTGGACAAGCACCCAGGAATCTGCCTTGTCGTCTCCTGCAAACACCGAAGTCGGCATCGCGAGCGAGAGAATGGACCAGGCCAATATCTTTAATAGTTTGATGTTATCCATGACTTTCATAAGATGATCTCCTTAATGATTTTCTCGTAATTAAGCCCTCTGGACGCATGAGCACGATCAGGACGATGACGAATCCGTATAGGACTAGCCGGTATTCGCTTGCGAAACGTAATGCCTCCGGTAAAGCGGTAAGCACGACTGCAATCAAGATTGGACCCCAAAGTGTCTGAATACCCCCGACGACGAGAAATATTATGTAGGTCAATGAAACAAAAAAACCGAGCTCGGTAGGATTTATGATTAGTAGATAGTGCGCCTGAATGGCGCCGCCCATTCCGATTAAAGCTGCCCCGATCGCGAAGGTCAGTATACGAATTTTCAGTACGGAGATTCCGATCGCTTCTGCAGCAACGGGGTCATCACGTACACAACGCGCTGCGTTACCGGACGGCGACCTGTCGATCTGCCATGCGATATATACAGCCAGCGCCGCACCGATTGATGCTACGAGCAGACCTGTTTCGAGAGGGATACCTGCAAAACTGTTTGCGCCGCCGATGTAGTCGAGGTTGAAAGCGAAGATGACGGCCATTTCGCCAAATGCGAGTGTCACCAATTTCAGAATAAATACAGCCATTCTCGCTGTGACGATCGCGAGCAGCGTTCCAATTACGGCACCAGCAAACGCGCCCACCACAATCGATGGAATAAACGGCCACCCAAAATTGGTCGTAAGGACCGCGGACGAGTACCCCCCGATGCCAGCAAGCGCTGCAGTACAAAGCTGCAGTATTCCCGAGAGCGCATTTATGTAGAGACCTGTTACGAATATGACATTTATAAGACAAATGACAATAATAGGTTCCCAGAAAGCGAAACTGGTCACGGCCGATCACCCGTTAGCGAGTACGATCCAAATATTCCCTCTGGCCGAAAAAACAACACCACTATGAGGAGAGAAAAGGCGACCATGTCACGGTAAGCGGAGGAAACATATCCAACTACCATGGCTTCCAGGATACCCAGTACCAGCGCGATAATTATCACGCCTTCGAAATAACGATTTCCCGCTACCAACATGCAAATGAACGACTTGACGCCATAAAAAAGTCCGATGAATGTATACGCGCTTGAATAAAGGGTACCGATAGATACGGCTGCGATGCCAGCCATAGCCGAGGCCAACATTACGGTGACCTGCGATACGCGATCCACGTTGACACCAAATGCCGCGGCAATGTCGGGCCGCTCTGCGATCGCCCTCGTCGCGCGGCCATAACGCGTTCCGTGTACATAAAAGCTAACGGCAGCAAGCAGCAAGGCCGAAATAATAAGATTGACGACCTGCTTCATAGATAGCAATACGAATCCCTGCACGACGAATTTGTGCGGGATGGATTGAGGATATTTGATCGGGTCAGAGCTTACGAGCGCGGCCATACCATTAGACAATACGAACGCAACCCCCAAGGTGGCAATAAGCCCCATGATCATATCGTGATGACGCAGGGGTCTTAGCACTAGCCTCTCAACGATACCGCCAACGATCATCGCGGTGATCGCACCGGCCCCTAACATCACGAAAAAGTTGTCTGAAATGTAAGTGCCGGCAAACAGGCCGCCAAACATCCCGACCATGAAAATTTCCGGGTGTGCAAAATTGACGATCCGCAGCACAGTGAATACCAGAGAAAATCCGATCGCCACAACCGCATACGTACTACCAATTACCAGGCCGTTGAGCAGTTGCTGAACGAAAAGATCCAATTTACGCCCCCCCGTGATGATATTTCATTTACATTTCCGTCAGAATCGAAGGATCTAATCCGCTTAACCCTGGTTCCCCAGGAAAAGCTCTCTCACGACATCTCTGGCAGCGATATCTGCTGGCAATCCGCGATCAACGATTCGGCCCGTCTCGAGAATGTGCACATTGTCCGCGACCTGCAATGCCTTTCGCGCATTCTGTTCCGCCATCAAGACGCTGATGCCGCGTTGTTTGATCCCTTGCACAATATCAAATACATGGTCAACCGCTATCGGAGCCAGACCCAGTGACGGCTCGTCCATTAATATCAGTTGCGGGTCCGACATCAGGCAGCGTGCAATAGCAAGTTGCTGTTGTTCGCCGCCACTGAGTAGGCTTCCCAGTTGTTTCTTCTTGTCCTTCAAGATCGGGAAGAGATCGAAGGTCGCTTGTAAACGCCTTTCTATCTCTTTCTTTTCAGCGACAATGAATGCACCCATCCGAAGGTTATCCAGAACCGAAAGCGTTCCCCAGATTTCACGCCCCTCAGGTACCCAACTGATTCCCAGTCGATGAATCATATGCGACTTAAGTTTGTGAAGTTTATGCTCCGCGCCAAATACGATCGAACCGTCTGTTAGTTTCAGGAGGCCCATGATCGACTTGATTATTGTTGTCTTGCCAGCGCCGTTCGCACCGAGGATAACCAGGACTTCACCCTTCTTGATCTCAAACTCAACGTCCACTACAGCTGGTACCCGATCGTAGCTCACAGTCAGGTTTTCGATACTTAACACCGCCTCAATCCGCTGTGCCGAGATACGCTTCGATTACTCGCGGATCCTTAACAATTTGTTGCGGCTCACCTTGCGCGATTTTGTGACCGAAATCGATAACGACGACGATATCCGAAACGGACATCACGACTTTCATATTGTGCTCAATCAATAACAATGTGATCCCTTTGGCGGTTAGCTTATGCATGAGGTCAACAATCTCTTGCGCCTCAGCGGCTGTCATACCGGCGGTCGGTTCGTCGAGAATCAAGAGCTTGGGATTCGTAGCAAGGCTTCGAGCTATCTCGACCCGCCTCTGATTGCCATAGGAAAGTTCTGCGGGCCGATGGTGCATGAATTCACCGACTCCGACCCAATTTAGCAGTTCAACAGCCTGGTCGCGGATCTGATGTCGTTCGCGCCGGTCACGGTCGCGCGAGATAATTGCATCCAGAATATTGGAGCGCGCACGGCAAAAAGCGCCAAGTATGACGTTTTCGAGCACACTCAGACTCGAGAAAAGTCGAATATTCTGAAATGTCCGACCGAGGCCTAGCAACACCCGCTTGTGTGGAGCCAGGTTCGAGATATCTTGGCCGTCGAAGACTATTCGCCCATGATCACATGAATAAATTCCGGCAATAATGTTAAACAGAGAAGTCTTTCCGGCACCGTTCGGGCCGACCAGCGAGACGATACTCCCTGCACGAATGTCGAAACTTACTGAGTCGAGTGCAACAACCCCACCGAATGCTTTGCTTATTCGATCGATATACAGCAATGAATTATTCGCGGTCATTCGACTAATTACTCATGTTCGCGCACCCATTGAAACAATTTTCGGTCGTGGCGGGTTTCTCTCAAATAACGCGGCAAGTCGCCCTGTCATCGCGCTGGCTAGTTGATCGACGTCAGAAACCGTCTCGGAGGAACTATAGTAGCGTGTAACGTCGTGACCGATGCCGATGGCATTCAACTCAACACTAGAGCAAGTCTCAATCCAGTGGATAACCTTTTGTAGGTGACTGTCCAGATACGTCTTGGAGTTTTCAGTCAGCGTGCTGTCATCGACGGGTGCGCCGTCTGAGATTACCATGAGAATGCGTCTCTCTTCGTTTCGCTTAATCAATCGCCCATGGGCCCAAAGCAGCGCTTCACCGTCAATATTTTCTTTCAGGAGACCTTCCCGCATCATCAGTCCCAAATTGCGGCGCGACCTTCGCCAAGATGCGTCGGCCGACTTGTAGATAATATGAAGCAGATCATTGAGTCGGCCCGGTTTATCCGGCTTGCCCTCGAGAATCCAGGCCTCATGACTTCGACCACCTTGCCAGTCGGCAGTAGTGAATCCCAGTATCTCGACTTTTACGCCGCAACGCTCCAAAGTACGTGTAAGGACGTCAGCCACGACCGCGGTGGTCAAAATCGGCCTACCTCGCATGGAGCCAGAGTTGTCGAGTAACAGCGTTACGACTGTATCCTTGAATTCGAGCTCAGTCTGTCTCTTGTAGGCACGTGGGTCTTGTGGACTCGTAATGACTCGAGACAATCGCTGCGTATCGAGGGCACCTTCGTCGAGATCAAACTGCCAATAGAATCGTTGGTATGCCAATAGTCGTCGCTGCAAGCGGTTTGCCAACTTACAGATGGCAGCGGACATGTCGACCATCTGCTCATCCAGGTAGTTGCGCAAGTTTTCGAGTTCCGTAGCCTCACAAACATCTTCCGCGTTTACGACAACGTCATAGGCGTCCGTAAACACCTTATAGGCAGGAGCGCCGACTACGCGTTGCGGAAGTGACTCCGGCGGCCGCCACGGAACAGTTCCCTCGTGGCTACCTTCTCCGGGATCGGCTTTGTCATCTTCAGTTTCGACGTAGATTGGGTCGCCGACCGACTCGCTGTCTTGTTCAGCGCCATCCTCGTGCCCGATCATTTCGACATTGTCTTCGATACCGATATCGATGTCGGCAACTTCAAAATCTTCATCGTCCGTTTCGTCATCTGCATCCGGTTCCGCCTCCTCGTAGGCGGGATTCGAATCGTCACCAACTAATTCCTCAATTATGCGCAGACTGATCAAGGACAGACTTTTCTGGTCGTATACGCTCGCGTTGAGCGAGTCGATCAAATGTCCGACACGAAGCTCCAGTGAACGGCGCTGGCTTTCGACCGCTCTTCTGGCGGCCTCCGGGGGCGGCTCGCCTGTCAGGCGTTCTCGAACGATCAGGCCCACAATTGTGGAAAGAGAGCTGGCGTAATCGCCGGGTCTTTTCGATACGCCCGATCTAAGCACTCTTTTTTGAGCGAGGACCGCCAGGTTGGCTCGCACGCCTTGCATTTTGATGGCGCCGATTGCCTCTACGCGCGCCTCTTCAATTGCATTGAATACATCGCGTGCAACTGAATGGGCGGGCATTAGTTTTCGGTGAAGCGCGGAATCATGATAACGATGCTTAAGAGCGGCGGAGTCCGCATTTCCCCGAACTTCCGCAATATCCATTGAATCTGCCTTATCCGGCAGGCGCGACACTTGCTCACGAACGCCATTCAAATCACGAGAAGCAATTGCAATTGGGAGGTCCATCGCGCCCTCTTTCGCAATTGCACGCATCGTAGTCGTTAACGCGTGCTCAAATATTTCCCTGGCGTTACTGCGATAGCTCAAAATTCATTGGTCCAAAAGTGATCGCTACTACCCCATGATCAGATTACTTGCCGATTCATTCAGGTCCATGTTGAAACATCGCTGAAAATACTCAGCCACGACTACGCGCTCTGACTCGTCGCATCGGTTCAGGAAGCTCAACTGGAAGGCAATACCGACGTCTCCGAATATTCGTGAATTTTGCGCCCATACGATCACGCTCCGCGGACTCATTACCGTCGAAATATCTCCTATCATGAATCCGGCTCGAGTCAGGTCAGCCACACGTACCATGTTAGAAATAACTTCACGACCTTCCTTGTTATCGTAATCAGGCTCTTTCGCAAGAATTATCTTTACTTCGGTCGCATGCGTTAAGTAGTTCAGAGTCGTTACGATATTCCAGCGATCCATTTGGCCCTGATTTATTTGCTGGGTGCCATGGTATAGACCCGTGGGATCGCCGAGTCCAACTGTGTTTGTCGTTGAAAAAAGACGAAACCCGTCGTGGCGGGAAATGACACGTTTCTGGTCGAGCAATGTCAGCTTGCCTTCCGCTTCCAATACTCGTTGAATCACGAACATCAGGTCCGGTCGTCCGGCGTCATATTCATCAAAGACCAAGGCCATCGGGTTCTGAATCGCCCAAGGCAGTATGCCTTCCTGAAATTCGGTTACCTGATGGCCATCCCGCATCACAATTGCGTCTTTACCGACCAGGTCGAGCCGGCTGATGTGGCCATCGAGATTTACCCGGACGGTCGGCCAGTTTAGCCGTGCTGCAACTTGCTCGATGTGCGTTGATTTTCCGGTGCCGTGATAGCCCTGGATCATCACACTTCGATTGTGCTTAAACCCCGCCAGAATCGCGATAGTTGTTATCCGATCAAAAACATATGCTTCGTCAATGTCAGGCACAAATTGGCTACGCGTAGAAAAGGCCGGTACTTCCATATCAACGTCAATATCGAATACATCTCTTGCACAGATCGTTCGATCGGGCATTGGTGGTGCCGATATTGGCGCGGCCTCGACTACACTCACGGATATCTCCTGTTATCCCAGCAAATTTATTGGAGTGGGACGAGTACTAATTAATACATCGAATGTGAATTGTACCTAAACGACACCAGAACCGTCAGCAATTCAAACCTTTCCAGAAGTCACCTCGCCCGTAAAGACCGAATTGGCCGTGATGCCGACACCACCCTTGCACGTAAATACATAAAACGGCATACGCCCGAAAGGTCTCGAGATCGAAAATCCCGCGAAATAAAAACCGTGCTGTTCCTCATTGTGGAACTTGCCAGTTTTCTGAAAAATTATGAGCGTATTATCCGAATTGAGAAACGTCGAAGCAAAATTCTGAATAATTATACGGGCAGCCTGGCGGCAGCGACTTGCGCTGAAGTCCGTGAGGACGAACACAATGAGAATAACGCTGATTACATTCGCGCTCGTGTTGTTGCCATTAACTCTTGAAGCTCAGACATCGCCGGAGGAATTTCTGGGACATCAGGTCGGCGCGGACCGTAAGCTCGCGGACTACCACCAGATTCGGGCATATTTTGAAAAACTCGATGAGGAATCCGACAAAGTTTCGGTGACGACCATCGGGCAAACGACCTTGGGTGAACCGATGATCATGGCGGTGATCACGTCCGAGGAAAACATGGCGAATCTCGATCGTTATCGGCAAATTACAAAACGACTGAGCGACCCGCGAGGGCTATCGCCTGAAGAGGCCAGGCGACTTAGCCGGGAAGGAAAGGTCATCGTACTTATCACGCACGGACTGCATGCATCTGAGATCGGCATGTCTCAGGGCGTTATGGAATCTGCATACAGACTCGCCACAGGGGACACCCCGTTTGATGCTGACAAGGTGCTGGATGACGTCATCGTGTTGATGATACCGGTTGCTAACCCGGACGGGCAGCTAATGATAAGCGAATGGTACCGAGAGCACCTCGATACAAAATACGAAGGTGGGCCGATGCCGTGGCTTTATCACCACTATGCCGGCCATGACAATAACCGTGATGGGATCGCCAACAACCTCATGGAGACCAAGGCCATTAGCCGCGTCTTGTGGCATGACTGGTTTCCGCAAATTTATAACGATCCGCATCAAATGGGCAAAAACAACGCCCGTATGTTCGTTCCGCCGTTTCTGGAACCAGCCGACCCGAATATTCATCCTCTGATTTTCCGCGGGGTTGGTCTTATCGGCGCAAACATGGACTATGACGCGCAAAAAGAAGACCTCAAAGGGGTCGTCCATGACGCCATGTTTGCGTCAACCTGGTGGAAAGGCACGCTAACGTCTAACGCTATGGTTCATAACACGACGGGACTATTCACTGAAATCGCTTCGGTCAATATCGCGACACCGATTTATGTGGACCCAAATGAAATATCGGAATTCTATTCGCAAAAGAGCCTTCGCTATCCGGACCCTTGGCCCGGAGGCTGGTGGCGATTGCGAGACATCGTCGACTATTTGTTGAACTCGACGATGAGCCTCTTAGAGACCGCGGCTCAACAAAAAGAAGATTGGTTGTACAATTATTACAAGATGGGTAAAGACGCCGTTGAAGCGCGTCGGCCGGGCGAACCATTTGCCTTCGTGATACCCACACAGCAAAGCGATTATCCGACGACGCTTCGTATGCTCGAGATGCTGCAGTTCGGTGGGGCCGAAATTCATCAGGCTAAGTCCGATTTTGTCGCAGACGGCAAGACTTTTCCCGAGGGAACGTTTGTCATCCTGGTCGCGCAGCCATACCGGCCGTATGTGCTCAACATACTCGGGGAACGAAAATATCCCAGTGGCGTCCCCAGGGCCCTGCAGGACAACGCGTCTCATTCATTGCCGATGCAAATGGGTGTGTCGTTTAATCAGATTGACAGCCCTTTCGAGGTAGCGCTCGATAAGCTGGACGGCGTTCCCTACCCGAGCGTAACGATGCCGGCACCGTCGTCCTATATTGTTCTCGATTCCCGGATCAATGCCTCCTATGCGGTTGCTTTTGCGCTGCTCGGGACGGGCGCCGAAATCTATCGTTCCACAGGCGACATCAAGGGCAGTGGTTTTCAGGTGCCGGCGGGTAGTTTTATTGTCAGGCGAACGGCGCAGCTTGAAGAAATACTACCGACCCTATTGGAGAAATGGCATGTAACGGCGCATGGTTTCGACGACCTGGAAAGCGTTGCGACGGTGGCCTTGCGCAAGCCCCGCATCGGGCTGTATCAATCATGGCGGCCCAATATGGATGAAGGTTGGACGCGGTATCTGTTCGACGATTTCGGCATTCCGTTTAGCACCTTGCACAACGAAGATATCAGGGGCGATCTAAACCGTAAATTTGACGTCATCGTTTTCGCCAATGAAAGTCCGGCGGTGATCAAAACAGGCATGCCGAAACCCGATTCCGCCAGATATGCCAGTGCTATTGACGCGTATCCACCCAAGTATGAAGGGGGCATCGGGGATTCGGGCGTTGAAACGTTGCGGAAGTTCGTTGCGAAGGGCGGAACATTAGTAGCGCTTGATAACGCCGGCCCGTTATTCGCGAAAGAATTCAATCTGCCCGTAAAGAACGTCCTGGACGGGCTGGCGGAAGATGAATTCTTTGTGCCAACTTCACTTTTGCGCATCAAGGTGAATAACGAATCTCCTATTGGCTACGGAATGCCAGCGGAGGCGGCAGCGATGTTTTTTCGCAGTGTGGCTTATAGCACCTGGTTGCCACCTTCGGCGGACTGGCAGAGGCAGGTTGTAGCCAGCTATCCGGAAGATAATTTGCTCCTGATGGGATGGATGTCAGGCAACGAGGAACTTGCTCGCCGGGCCGCCGTAGTGGACGCAGGATATCAGGACGGGCGCGTAATACTCATTGGCTTCCGCGCCCAGCACCGCGCCCAAACACACGGCACGTACAAGTTTCTGTTCAACGCGCTTCTCTACGCCGAACCAAGCAATTAGGCGAAATTCGCATCACCTCAGAAGCGGAAGGTGTAGTTAGCCTTTAGTGTGATCTCCGATCGGTCGGACTGGAAGCCGTCTATACCGTCCAGCAGATTGTGGTTGATCACGAAGAACATTTCACGACCGGCCTCGGGGATCCAATGGACGCGGCTGTTGATCCCCAGGTTGTTCGATACGTTGTCATATTGCATCAGGTTGACCCATGACAAGGTATCGGAAAACACAATATCGGATTGAAGGGTGATGAGCCGGGTAACGAAATTGCCCTGGGGCAATTCAAAGTCATTGTATTGGTATGTTCCCTGAAGATTGAAATGTTTTGAGGGCTTCCAGAACAACCCACCCTTTACCGACCGTTTTTCGCCGTCAAAGTCAGTACCTTTGAAGACGCTGGCATCCGCCGACCACGTGCGGTGTCTGCCCGTATTGATGCTGATTCCGTATTCGTCGAAGGAATACGTTCCGGGTGGGATTATGACTCCGGTGGAGATCTCAAAAGGCTCCGTTAGCCCCTCCTCCTTCAAACGATATTTTGCCTGCACTCTGTCGCTACTGTGATTTGAGATATCCAGAAATCGAAGGCTGATTAACGAAGAATCTAATCCACCGTCCAATCGTTCTACGCGGCGGGCATCTATACCGGCGAAAATTTCCCGCAAGTAACGGCCTTTGGGTCTATAGGTATAACTGAGCTCTCCAATGTAATCACGTACGCCGCGCCGATTAACAAATCCAAGCGCAGGATTAAAATTCCCCTGGATCTCCTTCACGGTAATTCCTGCGCGAAGTCCGTTGGTGTTCGGCATACGCAATTGAAGTCCCCAGGCTGCATCGTCAGCATCGAGCCCCTCTGTATCACTCTGCTGATACCAGGCCCCAGCCTCGATCGTGCGCCCACCCGGTAGATTCGTATTCAGATAGAGAAAATCGACGCCTACCAGAGTATTGTCCAGGTTTGAAGTGGGATCACCAGACGTCATGATGACGCCGACAGTGGACTCATCCAGAACGTTGCGCGTTACGCGGCCGACAAGAATATCGGAGGCATCGATACCACCGAACTCCGCCTGTCTGATCGACAGCGCCCCAATATTCCACTGTCCCATACGGCCGCTGATTTTCGCGCCATATTCAAGATCGACCGGTTCATTATCGCCGCTCAGCCCAATCGTGCGGGAAAAAAAGGGCCGGCCGTTTTCTCGCTGTACCCTTGATATTTCGAGCACGCGGTCCCGGCCACCGATCCGCCCAAACTCGAAGATGTCAGCCTCCTTCAGAAAAAAACCACGTTTTTCTGGAAAGAACAGATTAAAACGAGTCAAATTCACCTGCCGAGAGTCGGCCTCAACTGCCGAAAAATCCGTATTAATTGTAAGCGATCCATTCATCGAAGGCGTAATTTTGTAGAACGCGTTTAACGACGGTTCAATCTGATAATCCGTGTCGTCGAAATTGAAATCGCGTAGTTGGCGTAGGCTAAGCGACGTCACAACATCCAGACCAAGTCCTGTGTCCAGGTCTCTCAGCCCTCGCAATTCCCCGGCCGCACTGGGATTAGCGTCACCGTTGTGTGAAACCCATGCAATGCGCTCGCCGGTGCGCACTATTTCGCGCCTGACGTTGAAGCCCCAGGTATCGTTCTCAGACTTAAACGACAATGTTTTGACCGGAATCGCTACTTCCGCTGTCCAGCCATCATCGGTTCGACTGGCCTTTCCCTGCCAGATCCCATCCCATTCTCCGGTCAGGTCTAAGGGCGTGATGTATGACCCGTCGCGACGAACGTTGTTCGAATTCAATGAAAAGCCGTATCCGCTACGCTTGTCGTTGAATGGGTCGATTATGATAGTGATGCGATCATCGTTTCGCACCGACGCACCTTGTTTGAAAACATTCGCCGTTATCTTGTCTGGTTCGCTGTCCCAGAAATGTGCGCCGATATAAATCGCGTCCTTATCATAGACGACATAAAATTCTGTGCGT
>JBLFWZ010000121.1:0-12712 GCA_047611905.1 Gammaproteobacteria bacterium
TCCGCGCGCGGCTGCTAAGTTTTATGGTGTTCTGCATCGCTTAATATTCCGCTCTGTTTTGGATTTCGATGTGCGAACCACCCGCACCGCCTGTCCGATTTGTGATGGCGTATTGTGGACGAATTGTGTGATTTTAGTGAACTAACGAGCTAAAACGGTTTACGCTTAAGTTGAGATAATAGCTGCCGCGCGAATCGTGCTGGGAGGACGTCGGGTCAAGAATTACGCAGAGGTTTCTAGCTCGCGACAATATCTAGGGTCTGTTTGTAGGTCTCCTGAATCACCCACGCATCGTGGCTGGCACGGTGACGAGGCGAATCTGAATTGACGCTAATGTGATCCTTTGTCTCATGCCAAATCGCCATTTGCGGTTCGCTCAGGATCATTTCCAAGGGACTCACACGAAATTCCATATCGATACAGGCAGCGAAGAACAAAGTGATAAGCCATGGCTTATCGACCACCCAGCCATCCGAGTACAAGGTTTCGCCTGCGAAGCGTTCGTTTAATTCGCCCGCAACTTCTACCACCGGCCGACCGTGGCTGTGCAACGTATCTCTTGAAATGTGGTGCACTTGTTCGGCACTGTCGTCCCAATGTGTCCATTGTGTTGGCGGGCGAACGAGGCTGCAATACTTTCCACCATCTGGCATTGCCACCCCGACCTCAATTGGATAGCTTCGCCCTCCGAATCCCGAACCTTCGATATCTACAATATAGTGGTCATCAACTGTCGGCATGGTGTCTACGAGTCAGGAATTCAGTGTGATTAGCTTAAGTTAACGTAGCGGCGAGAGTAAACGTTAACGACAAAAAGAGCCGGAAAATTGAGCTCTAAACGCATCAGTGTGGCAGCACGTGTAGCGATCTAATTCGCCGAGTCGGGCTGACAAATCCATGAATAAAACGGGACTCCGGTTTTTTAGCTCACGACCGCAGCAGCTTATTTGTTCATTGTGTCAAATGCGGATCGGCGAGTTCATGAAAAATGATGAATCGAATAATGATAATAATTCCCGGGAACGGGCTCGATCTGAGTGCGATTCGAGCAGGAAATGGTTACGGTCCGGTCATAAAATTATGAAAGCCCTATCCACAGATACGCTAACCTGATGTACCACCCTGGACAATTAATGTGCGGACAATCCTACATTCAATAATGTCGGTTTCGACGAAACTGGCGACACGCGAGTGACGGTCGGTGGGCAATGCAACAATCTCTGGAACTACGACCATCGCCTGAGCGTGACGGATACGACGTCTCCCGAGAACGCGAGCAACGTACGCGAATACGGATCAACTCTTGCTACGGGCGTCTTTCTCCGTACCGGCACCCGGCCGGCGCCGTCTGTTCACTTAGTTCTATCAAAAGTCCCGGTACTTATAGCAGTCGCTCTTCTGCAGGCAAACCCAACATTAATCGGCCGTAGGTTTCCGCCGAATTGTCGATATCCAAAAACGCATGCACAGCGAGCATGTTGATGTCGCGAAAATAACGTTGCAACGGGTTGTGATCGCGAAATCCGTCGCCACCAAATCCGCGCGCTAGATCGTTAATCGCGTTGCGGCACAAATCGGTAATAAACGCCGCTTTGAGCTTCATGTCTGCGCGATCGAGTATTTCATTCTGTTCCGGTCGCACCCGCATGTAGCGATCTAAATACGCATCCAATAATATTTGTGCCGCATCAACAGCGGCGTGGCCACGGGCAAGACGCATTTGTGCCGCTTGTTTCGACGCTGCTTTTGCGCCACTAATCGTTCCGTGGCGAACCCGTGTGTGCTGTGCAAAAGCGTCGACCGCACCGCGCAACGCGCCAACAACGGCCGGCACGACTTCGCACATCAAAAACGGCACAAAGGGTTGTCGGTACATGGGGTTTTCGTGAATGGCTTGTCCTTTTGCGCGCCCCTCTAATGCATCGCTTGTCGAACTCGCGCGATACTCGGGAACAAACACATCATCCGCCTTCACATCATTGCTGCCCGTGCCGCGCATGCCACTCACGAACCAAGTGTCGATGATTTCTACTTCCGAGTGCGGCACCATAAACGTCATTGGGTAAGGCGGCCTATCGCCGTCTTGGACCATCCCCATGAAATTGATCCATTCGGCATGTGCTGATCCGGAACTCCAAGCGGTTTGGCCGGAAATTCGATACCCGTCGTCGACCTTGATCACTTCGCGCAGCGGTGCTGCTTGGCCAGCGCTCAAGATATAGGGCTTCTCGGCAAATGCTTCACGCTGGGCTTGTTCACTAAAGGCTATCGTTCGCCACGCCGCGCCCATATAAAATGCCGCGACCCAGCCGGTTGACGGACAGGCGGCGCTTAAGCACGCGGTAATGGACGCCATAGTGGATACCGGAAGCTCATGTCCGCCGTACACTTTTGGCGTCAACGTGGCGAGAAGCTCTGCATCGATTAGATCGCGGATGCTTTCGTCGAGGGGCGCGCGATGCTGTTCGGTACGTGCCGCGCGCTGCGCCAGGATCGGCGCCAATTCTTGCGCGCGACCGATGAGTTCGTTATCCGTTATTGCCATCGACGCTCCAAAAATATATTTCGATTCCGAGGACAGTCTACTCAATACGAACACTTTTTGGTCTCACATACGCAGAACCCGGAAACTCACTATTTGTGACCCACAGGTGCTCATGTCCAATCGGGCTTCTCGTGATACGAGTATTTGATGGTATTCGCAGACGGCTTTCGCGCTACAAGCCCTAGGGTGGTAGTACGGTCGCCAAGTGCGACCAACGAAGCTAACTGCTGCGCAAATTCGTCGTAGATCAATTGTGTCGAGGGATAAGTGGATAGCCCCGGCCGTTAGCGGTCGCCCGCGAGGCACCTTCTACTATAAATGCTAAAACGACCCGCCGTCGGTGGGCGAGCCAGCGCCGCGATCGACTAGCTAATTGGCGGGCGGAAAACGGCATTAAGATTAATTTGCAATTGCCGATAACCCGCGTAGGTGTGTTACGAACGACCGCTTTGATATCTGCCGGCGCGTCCAGTGTAGGTCTATAGGATCCTCGCGAATGATCGAAGAACAAATCCGTATCGCGCAGATACGTCTGTGTTACGAATCAACGGTCGCGTCACAGTGCGTCACCTTTGTGAATGGTGCGCTGGTATATTTCTTCATGCAATCAGCAGTCGAATCCACAACATTGAGAGTGTGATTGGCCGGATTGATCGTGGTCGGTGCCGTCCGGGTCGGCGTGTATTTAAAATTCCGCGGATGCGCTGACGTAGCAGCGACCCTGCGACGCTGGGAGATTATCAGCCTTTTGGGCGCCGTTCTCGCCGGATTAGTATGGGGCGCCGCTGGTATCTTCCTGTTCTTACCAGACAGCGTTTCCCACCAAGCATTCGTCTCGTTTGTGATTGCCGGTATGACTGCTGGCGCCGTTACGACCTTATCGGTTCATCTTCCCGCCGCGCTGATATTTATCGTTCTTTCGATTGCGCCGCTCGCCTACCGCATTGCGACGACTACTCACGAATTCGGTGTCGCGATGAGCGTTATGGTCACGCTTTTCATGGTAATGATGATCATTGCGTCTATCCGTTTTTTTCGAAACTATCGCGATACCTTGGCTGAAGGTCTACGTCGAGAAGCGGCCGAGAAAGAACTCGCAAAAATCGCTTACTACGATCCGTTGACTGAACTCCCCAACCGTCGGATGTTTGGTGATCACTTGCGTCGCGCGGTTGCCGCATCGCGTCGCAATCATAGACTGATTGCGGTTTGTTAGCTCGACCTCGACAACTTCAAGTTAATCAACGACGAATTTGGCCATGACATCGGCGATCGTGTTCTGGTGCATGCAGCCGACACGATTCGCGAATCGATACGCGGTTCCGATGTTCTCGGTCGATGGGGTGGTGATGAATTCGCTTTACTGCTGGACGATCTGAAAAACCGTGAAGCCTGCGTAACTGCACTCAATCGAGTGATTGAATCACTTTCAAGTAAGCACGACTTTGACGGTGTTTCGTGCAGGCTGAGTGCAAGCATCGGCGTAGCACTCGCACGCGGCGAGGTCGACGACCCCGAGATCCTCCTACGCCAGGCCGACCATGCCATGTATCTCGCTAAAAGGGCCGGTAGAAACGGCTATCAAATTTTTGATCTCGACAGCGACGATGACGATCGAAGACGGGAAGAAGCGCGCCAGGAACTGCGATCAGCCATAGATAACGCCGAGCTGATTTTGCATTTCCAACCAGAGGTCGACATGAGGAAGGGCACCGCGTACGGAGCAGAAGCACTATTACGCTGGCGTCCTTCAGCTGGCACAATATTGTCACCTGGAGAATTCCTACCAATGTGGGAAGCAGATGAGTCGATGAAGGCGATTGATCGGTGGGTTTTAGAAACCGCAATAAAGCAACTCGACCAATGGATTGATGACGAGGTTTATTTGGTGCTCAGCGTTAACGTATCAGCGTGGCTGTTACACGACGCAACATTCACCGATCACTTACATAAGCTTTTCACTAGTTACCCGCGTACACGCGGAATGATCGAATTGGAAGTTACCGAGACACGAGCTTTGGACGATATATCGCATATTTCAAAAGTGATGGAAACGTGTTTGGCGATGGAAGTCGAGTTCGCGCTCGATGATTTCGGCACCGGTTTCTCCTCGCTCGTGCATCTTCAGCGATTGCCGGCAAATACGCTCAAAATTGATACGAGTTTTGTCCGGGCGATGTTAGAGAACGACAACGACCGAAATCTCGTCAAAGGTATCATTGGTCTCGGTCACGCGCTCGGTAAGAACGTAATTGCGGAAGGCGTTGAAACGGTTGCACACGGCAACGAGTTACTCAAGCTCGGTTGCTGTTACGCGCAAGGTTACGGTATCGCGAAACCGATGCCGGCGGAAGATTTTGCTGCATGGATGGCCGGTTACGTTGCCCCTGCGAGTTGGCGCCGCGAGATCGATTCCGAACGCGGAACGCTGTTCGAGCCGGCAGTTGCCAGGTAGAGTCGTCCGGCGATTCACGCAAGTTCGCTACCCGAGTCGATTTTTGCGCTCGAATATCTCAGAATCTAATCTGCAAAACGAATCAACGTGATCTCCTGCGCTACCGAACCGTACTTGGCGCAGGACATCTAACTCATGCAGCTTAGAGTTCATATCTAACGGACGCTTGCTTGGGAATCATCAATTGAACTGTGCCCTCCAGGTAAACACTACCTGCAGCGAACAACAAGCGGTGATAACTACCGTGCTCACAATGGCGCCATTGCGCCGATAAGTGGCGGCTTTACGAAAAATAGCAATTATTCTTCTCATACTCTAAGGCACGTGCCAAAATCGGCGTAACACCGAATAGCCGTAGCGCGTTCTGCGCACTGTTGATTATGCGATGGTTTTGGAAGTTCTGATCGCGTGGCATTCCATCGATGCGGAACAAATTTCGTCGTTGGGATTAGCCAATTATGTGTTGAACGAAGCGAAAATATTAACAACCACCAAAGCGGATTGCGGCATTACATCGGTGATCGATGTAAATGTACAAACGGACTGCAGCTTGAAGTTAGATATTGTTAAGCTTTTAAGAATGGTTGGATTGCTCATTACCCTGACTTAAGACCCGAGAAGATCCGGCGCGACCATCGATTCCTTTCAAGAGAAACGCGCTGGACAAGATTCCGACTTGCAGACTAGAAAGTGCCGCTTTGGCGGACGACAATTACACGTTTAACCTGTGTGAGATAAATCATGGACCTTCATGAACTGGAATTCGGTGCCTCTTCAGCACCAGAGACTATAGCGAAAGCAGTACGCTCATCGGGTATTGCAGTCGTACCGGAATTCATAAGACCGGAGTTGCTCGACGTCGTTGTCCCTCACTACGAGGCACTTCGATGCATACAAGAGGGAGATTGCGTGCAACGCACGACGACTCCTTATCAAGAAGTTACAATTCTCACCCCATCACGCCTGTCAAAGCGCGCGCACTTGTCAGCGACTCAATATCATGCGGACTTCGCTGTATTGGAACCTTTTGAGTCTCTAAACGGTT
The DNA here is from genome assembly GCA_047611905.1 of Gammaproteobacteria bacterium. GTDB lineage: Bacteria > Pseudomonadota > Gammaproteobacteria > UBA11873. Next base: position 6,046 of record JBLFWZ010000121.1, read on the forward strand.
TGGTGAATTCCGGATTTGTAAGAGGGACAGCATCATCCTATTACGAAGACGAGGATTACATCCACGGAAATCGAATACAGGTTATTGACACTTACGATTCGCCATCGACGTTAGTAGACGCACCATATTACTTGCATCATGACAGGGTGCGTTTTCTGAAATTCTTTATTTATCTTAATGACGTAACACTCGAAAACGGACCAATGGAGTTCGTTTTGGATCCAGATCTCAACCGCCGAGCAGAAATCAATAGACAAAAACAAATTTTGGCGCGCACCCCATGGCTTATGATGGACAACAAAGTCGAGGTCGCTGAAGACAGAGTAATTGCGATTACGGCGAAGGCCGGCACCTTAGTAGTATTTGATAGTAATGTGCCTCATCGACAAGGCGCGTTGAATCCGGGAACTAATCGAAAAGTTTTTCTGGTCGAATCGCAGCTGCTCCAAGATGCACACTATCATGGGGTTCTTAATTTGGATGAATTAGTTGGCACTAAATTACCGTCAACTGTTTAGTATGAGGCATATAAACTGTATTTGGCTGCGCCACTATCTCTCAACCAACTAAGACGCTTTGCATCGTCTGAGAGACCGAAGAAGATGCCAGTCATCCACCATTGAACGGTGATCGGTATCCACACTTAACGGTAGTATCCACACCGTTCTCGTACAAAAAACCTGTCAATTCGCGGCGTTCATGGCACCCTGTTTTCCTAAGCGTTACTGATCAGACCTTCGCCTCAGCCGTGCGTGACCAACAGGTTGCGAGTCCGGCAAGTGCGGAACCAAATAACCACACGGCACGGGGCACAGGGACCGGCGCAGCAGTGATTTGATACAGTTGATCATCGCCGCTCGACGGGTGCTGGAAATTTACATAGGCGACATTCGGGTCGGCCAAACTAAAGAAAAGACAGCTTGGCTCCGCACCAGTGAGTTGCATCGCGGCCCACCCTCGGCAACGTCATCCTAATCAGCATCTATCACTCGCCAGATGTCCGTCGAACCGTCGCCGTGATCATCGAAGATGTAGATATTTCCATCTGCGTCAATTGCTAGGTCGTCAGGGTTCTTGAAAACACCACCGACGGCAGCGCCAGTAGCAATGTCGAGCGTACTTCGCGTGACGAATTGAAATGCTGCACCGTTGTCGAGATCTATAGTCCACACGTCATCGGTTCCGGTGGCGGCGAAGAATAACTGCTGCCGAGATTTCTATTAACCGATATGCACCTAATTCGCAGGATCATGCCCACTGTAGTCTTCCAAATCGGATACCGCGAGAGCGCTACTTGTGGGTTATTTCTAGTTCTATTTCCGTGGTTTTCTGTTTGGCGGCGAGCGATTCGTTGCTTGCTTGGATAATATTTTGGGCGCTGAATTGTTGGATGAACCGGATGGTTGCGATTGGCAGCACCGATCCATCGTTAATCGCACGCCCAATTTTATTAGCGTTCTTCAACTTCGCCGCAACGTCGCTACTCGGATCGGGTTTCACCGTCAATGAAATATCGAGCGAAGCTTTTTTCAGATCGAATTCGGAATCTGAAACGAAGACTGGCTTTGTTAAAGTTGAACCGGGCAGTTCAACGGTTATGCTTTCGTAAGATAACGGTAATAAGTGGTCGGTTCGGACTTTTGTATTAACCGCCTTATGAACATTTTCTATCAGCTCGAATGGGTCTATGTTTCGAGGGCTGATGCGGAAGGAGACAACGACGTCGTCGTCGATTTGCTTAACCTCGGCGAAATCTCCGTTGGCCAATTTTGTTAGCGCTAATTCGGGAATGTAGTGGTAAGTCAGCTTCGGCCAATCAGAAGCGCGCTTTGCATTTTGCTCGTTCTCGGTGTCATCAAAAATCCGCACCGTGCCGCCGTTGTTCAGAGTGAGAATTAACGCATCGCCTTCAAGCACTTTCCGTTCGCTAGCTGGCAGACTTTGTTCGACCGGCAGCGGCTCTGCAATTGGCTTATCGACTTGCCCTGTCCGCGCGACGTCGATGGGGATCAGCGAATCAACTTTCTTGTAGGAACTACCACAATGACAAAAATTAGGCGGCTTCGTACAGGTGATTTCGTCACCGTTTAGTTCCAAAGCCATCTGGGCGCCGACGTTGTTAGCACCGACTGTCAAAGATTCATTGTCAAATGTTCCTTGGCGTTTGAGCTGCTTGGCACCGTCTCTAGCGAGCACGACGAAATAGTCTTCGAATTGTCGAATTTCAAGGCTTCGAGTTGGATCATCAGCGCATTGCCACAGACCAACGTAAGGCGCGCCGCCGCCGCAGCCATTTAATACGACAAGGGTAAGTAAACATCCGAATAAGTTTTTCAATTAAAGGTTCCTAGCAGCTACAAGCTGGCTCTTCTACAGACAACCCTAGCACGTACCGCTATTCACGATGCGAAAAGCTAGAACGCGAACCGCGCGACGATCGAGAGTCGACGGACGATGAACTAGCAAATTTGAGGGGGGATTATGACCGGCATGGTTCAACCGGAATTTAGTGCCCCGGGTGATCTTCAAGTCTGTTGAGTGGGCGAAGAATGGGAGGTGCTAGCCAATGAAGTATCCGTACATTATTGCACTCGACTTGTCGCAAGCGGTGTCCGTAATTGAAATTACTTTTGCGGAGCCAGGGTAACGGCCGAGTGACAGAATCGCCGTGCCGATGAAGTTTCGATTCGGCATCGGATAGCTCGGTACGATAGCTGTGGTGTGAATTCCGATTGCCCGTCTGGTCACTGCAGTTTGGGGTAAAGCCACGTTCGGGCAGGCAGGTATCGGTAGCAATCTAATCCTTCATGTGGACCGATAAATTGATGAACCGTTCGCAGAATTAGCCAACGCCGTTCGATTTCCGACCGCCAACGATATGATTTTCGCAGGGCAAAAGCGTTGCGAAGATTAGTTCTCTATTCGGAAACGCATTGTTTGTGACCAGAAGAGCAACTCGATCGCAGTTCCTGTCTCTCGATGTTGTCTGCTAAGTTGTGTTAAACAAGGTACCAGGCCCGATATCACATTCACGGCGACACCGAATGGTTATGGTCTCAGTCCGGTAACGCTAGAGTCGCAAGAATCTCTAGCCACGAAGGTGTTGTAACGGTAGATTAGCGTCGCGCATGTGCGCATAACCTCAAGGAGCGCAACGATGAGCGCAACCGTGATACTTTACGATGAGCGTCAAACGACGCTGCCTGGTGTTACCGCCAGCGGCGATTCACTGTGGTTGGACACTGCCCAGATGACGGCAGTTACTGGCTGGAAGCTTGAGAGTGCCGGACTATGCCGTGGCGACGCCTGCGTCGCGCTCGACCCAGCATGGCAGAACGACGCTGGCCATATCGATCTCGCGGCCTTTGCCAGCCATATGGGCCAGCCGATCACGCGCGACGAGCAGGTCTGGGCGTTTGGCGCTAGTGTCAGCACCTTGTATGACGCGCGCTTCTCGCTCGAAGCACCCGATTTCAGTCTGCCGGATATCGACGGGGCGATGCATTCGTTGTCTGACTATCGAGGTCAGAAAGTATTTCTCCATTCCTGGGGTTCTTACTGAGGCTGCAGCTTCGACCTGTCCGTGTGGCAGGCAGTTTATGCCGAACTGAAGGATCAAGGACTCATCATGATAGCGGTAGCTTTGGATACAGCGGGTAAGGCTGCGGTTGAAGCTAAGATACGCGCGGAAGATATCTCAGAGCGGCCAGAGGTTCTCGCGCGTTTAATGGGCTGGTCGGAAGATTTGTGGGCGAAACAGGCACCACCGACCTATCCATGTCTAATCGACGAAGCACATGTGGTTGCCGAACTCTACGGCATGCGTAACGTGCCTCAAGCCGTGTGGATCGACGAGGACGGACGGATTGTACGGCCAGCCGAGTCAGCGGGTACATACGACATGGTGCCGCATATGGATCGCGAAACTTTTGAAGTACCCGACGAAGCGGCGGCGCAAGGCATGTCGATCCGTAACGCCTATATCGACGCGTTGCGTGATTGGGCGCGTGAAGGCGCGAAAAGTCGCTACGTATTGCAACCCCAAGAAATCAAGCGGCGCATGCGTGGGCCGCGCCCCGATGATGTGGTGGCAGCGAACCATGTGCGTGTAGGACGCTATTTGTATACCGTAGGCAATATCGCGCGTGCCAAGCATCACTTCAACGAGGCCGTGCGCTTGTGCCCAGAAAGTTGGAACTATCGGCGGCAGTCGATGATGCTCGATCCTGAGCGGGTCGGAGAATTGAATGGCGGGCCGGATTTCTTCGCTGCCTTCGATGCCAACCGGCAATACGACTATTACCCGACAGCCAATCTAGGCTGATCGGAATAAAGTAAACGAGTCAGTCTCGATTTAACGCTGCGTGCGCGGCGTTAAATCGAACGGTGAGTTTTATTCCGAGATGTCTTTGCGTTCGTAAATTGACTCACACGGAGGTGAGTCCTGGCGCGACAACGGCAAGGCGATCTGCCGCAGGATCCAATAGGGTCAGACTCGATTGCTCGCGATGCGAGCGCTTGATAATCGAATTGCGAGTTTTATTCCGAGTGCTTTTTTCTTTTGTTATTTGCTCTACAAGGAGTTGATCCCCCGCTGGGGAATTGCGACCTAATCTCACGCGAATTTCGCAGAACTCCGAATCACTAATTCTAAGAAAACTTGTTTAGGTGGCGTCGGCCTCCAGGCCGAGATACTTGTCGAGCGCCATCAACATCGGCGGTAGCAAGAAGAAGACCGCCATCAGCGCCAGCGCAATCACCAGAGCGACCAAAATCCCCATATACGAATTTAGTTGAAAGCTCGAAAATCCGAGCACGAGAAAGCCAGACACGAGCACGACCGCAGTTACCAATAATGCGCGTCCGACGGTGTTAACCGCGTAGCGAACCGCATCTTCACTAGACAGGCCGCGTTCGCGTCGCGCGCGTAGGTACTTGCTCATAAAATGGACTGTATTGTCGACCACGATCCCTAAGGTCATGCTGCCAACGATTGACAAGGCGATGCCGACATTGCCATTGAAAATTGCCCAGACGCCGAATCCGGCCGCTATTGGCGCGAGATTTGGAATTAGGCTTAACAGGCCGAGTTTAAATTTACGCAGCGCCAACATTAGGATCGCGCCGATGAGCAAGATGGCAACCCCGGTTCCTAGCAGCATCGAGGCAGTATTGGTGAGGGTCAGATGAGAAAACATCATCACCATACCAGTGCCGTGATTGGCGTGAACGTCCGGCGAGGTTTCCGCTAGCCAGTTTTCACCACGTTCGCTTAAAGCGAGGATGTCTTTTATTTTCATCGGGTTCAAGGTTACGACTAAGCGCGTTGCGGACTTATCGACATTGACTTGATTGTTCAGATCGAGACCGTACGGTAGAGACATCTCGTAGAGCAGTAAGTATTGCGCGGCTAATTCGCGCGAGTCTGGCAAGCGGTATTCCGCGGGATCGTCGTCGTGCATGTTTTTATTGAGCTTCTTGATCGTGTCGCTCAAAGTACTGACGTGTACAACGCCCGCTTGAGTGCGCCACCACTCGGCCCACGCGTCGAGTTGACGTAGATATTTTGGTTCGTTAATGCCGCCGGAAATGCCAGTATCCAGTGAGTAGTTTGCTTGATACAGGCCGGTTAGATTGTCGATAACGAAATCCGTATCGCGACGAAACTCTACGGACTCACCGAAAAAATGAACGAAATTGTCATTGATTTCGTTGCGTGGTATCTGCGCAATTAGCACCACGATGCCGAAGACCATCCCCCACAACAAACCTTGGCGGTGAGCTACGACGAAGTTTCCCAGGCGAGCGCTGCCGGCGTCCCAGGAAAAACCCGCACCAACTTTACCCTGCGGCAATATCGACAGTAGCGCGGGGAGGAATGTAATTGACAGCAAAAACGAGACGACCACCCCAATGGCGATGACATTGCCCATTTGTTGAAACGGCGGCACGTCAGAGAAGTTCATGGTTAAAAAGCCGACAGCAGTTGTTAGACTCGCGAGGGATACAGGATGTAAATTGATACGCAGGCTTTCCTCGACCGCTTCGAAGCGTGTTTCACCTTCGCCGAGGCCATGCAAATAGGAAATTAATATGTGCACGCAATTGGCAACCGCCACCGTGAGTATTACGTTAGGTGCCGGCGCCATTGTCGGCGTGATCAAATAACCGAGATAACCGCCGGCTCCCATGGCCGCAGCAACAGAAAACGCGATCACAAAAATGGTGATGAGTGTGCCCTTAATGCCACCTGCAAGGACCGCAAGTAGGATGAGCATCAATGCAAAGCTCAATGGAATGAGTTGTTGCATATCGGAAAACGCGGCCTCGGTAAATGCGTAGTGCATTGCCGCGAGACCACTCATGTAAAAATCGATGTCGGGATATTTTTGTTCCGCTTGCGCCAGGATATCGCGCGCAAAAAGGATCGCTTGCGGGAATTCTAGGGTTTCATTAATTCCCGGCACCTGTAAATTGATGTTAATCGCGGTGACTCTCGCATCGGCAGAAATGAGGCGATTCAGTAGTGGTGGTTCGCTGAGTGCGATGGCCTTAATGCGTTCGAGTTCGGCGGCATCGAGATTTTGCGGGTCGGGTACCAGATCGCCCACGAAGAGATCGTCATTTTCAGCCGCGCTGTGCTGAAAATTCGTAATAGAGTCGACCC
>JBLFWZ010000122.1:0-12692 GCA_047611905.1 Gammaproteobacteria bacterium
GTTATCGCGGCTTTCGGCGTTAACCCTAAACGTACGGCGCTCGCCTCTTCCATAATCAATATCGCGCTCGCGCCATCGCTCACTTGACTTGCACTACCGGCGGTTACAGACCATGTGATTTCAGGGAACCGAGCACTCATTTCGTCACTCTCGAATGCCGGCTTCAATGTGCCTAGCCTCTCTAAAGTGGAGTTTGCTCTGATCCCTTCGTCGCGCGAGACGCTGCGATCGCCTTCGTCGCTCGTAACGTTGATCGGCACAATATCTGTTGCAGCGCCGGCGCGATCCGCTTCGGCAAGCAGATGCGAACGCAATGAATAGGTGTCTTGCATTTCGCGGTCGATTTGCCAGCGCGCCGCAATCAATTCGGCAGAAATGCCCTGGCGAACTAAGCCTTCGGGATAGCGACGATGGAACAAACTACCTTCATTGTCCTTCCCCATCCGATTAACCCGCATCGGAACGACACTCATCATTTCAACACCACCGGCGATGACAACGTCGTAAGCACCGGCAATAACGCCTTGCGCCGCAAAATCGAGTGCTTGTTGAGCGGAGCCGCACTTGCGATCTAAGGTCACGGCCGGGACGGATTCTGGAAAGCCGGCAGCGAGTACCGCTTGACGCCCAATGTTGCCGGATTGTTCCGCTACTTGGATCACACAACCCGTGATGACGTCTTCGACGAGCGCTGGGTCGATCGCGTTCCGTTCGACCAGCGCAGCGAGTACATGGGCATAAAGATTGACGGGATGCACAAATCTCAACGCGCCGTCATCTCTCCCTCGCCCAAACGGCGTGCGCACGACATCGACGATTACTGCTCTGCGACTCATATTCAGGCTTTTTTTCGTAACGATAATTCGAGCCCCGCGGACTTAAGCTGTACGACCGGAGAATTCGCGATCGACATCAAACGTCGCGCTTGATCGAGCTCAGGTGTCGACAGCAACGGATACGTTTTCTTGATCGGTCCGGCAGCCCACATCTTATTCAGATCCGCTTCCGGAACCAACGCACGTAATATCAGTTCGTCGTCATCGTCGGTTCCGTATTGCTTGCGCAATTCTTCGATGCTCGGCTGCGGCGGTGGCGTGGACGAGACCTCTTTGCCGCGTGGCGAAGAGAGTATTTGGTCCAGGATATTCGGATCGATCGGGCCCGCCGGCTCGCCGTAAAACTTCGCTGCATACTGAATGACTTCATCCGGGATAACGGAATAACGTTTTCCGGTCAGAATGTTTAGCACGGCCTGTGTTCCGACAAGCTGGCTGAATGGCGTCGCCATGCCCGGGTAACCCAGTTCTTTGCGCACAACAGCCGTTTCCGTTAGGACTTCGTCGAGGCGGTGCATCATATCTTGTTGCGCAAGTTGCGCTTTCAAAGTTCCAACCATACCGCCAGGCACTTGATGCTGAATCGACAAAACGTCGTACTCGGCAAATTGGTTAACTAAAAATCCGGCAGCTTTACCGACTAGTTCGAAATGATCAGCAACCGGTGGCAGTAAACTCGTATCAAGATTATGCGTATGGCCGAGTAACTCTAAATTTCGCACGGTTATTTCTGTCGATGGCACTGATGGGCCATTCGCCATCGGACGCACTGCCGTATGCAGGATAGTCACACCCAGATCGACTGCGTCCAAATAAGCTTTGCCGGATTGCCCAAGCAAATTATTCGAATGGAATTCGATTGGTTTGCCGCGCGATTTTGCGACGATCGCAGGCAGCAAGGTTTTCATGCGCTCCTTCTCCAGCACACCGGCTGTGTCGTAGAGCAGAATCGTGTCGATGTCCGGACACACCGATAATTTGTCAGCTTTGTCGGCGTAATATTCGTCCGTATGTACTGGGCTTAGTGTGAACATGATCGCGCCAGATACTTCCGATCCGAACTCCTTGGCGACCTTCGCTAAGCGGTGGGTCTTGTCGATGTTAAACAGGACATCGTAAATCCAGAAGCTGCGGCAGCCATGCACATTGAGTTGGCGCATCCAGGCATCCATCAAGGCATCTGGCGTGACGCCAAATGTTACCGAGGCGTTCGATCGCATGCCTGCACGGATCGGTGTCCGTGGCATCGCCTCGGTTAAGAGATCGAGACCGTCCCAAGGGTTTTCTTGGCAATGCCGGATCTGCACCTCAAACATCGACGAGCCACTGAGGTCGATGACGCGGTATCCCGTGCGATCGACAATCGGTGCGACCGGCAGCGCCATACCCGCCTGCATGCGCATGCCCCACAGCGCTTGCTGGCCGTCACGCATTGTTTCATCGAGAATTTCTATATGAGCCATCGCGGCTACTCCTTAATTTTGGAAGTCTGCGAGCACATGCTGCTCGAGCCATCGGGTACTGATTCTGTTTGCTTTGAAGTCCGGGTGTTGCACGATATGGCGTAGCATCGGCAGATTCGTCGTAATACCGTGGATTTGAAATGATTCCAGTGCCGCACTCATGCGCTCGACCGCAGCATCTCGATCATTGGCGGTAACGATCAATTTACCGATCATCGAATCGTAGAAAGGCGGTACGAGGTAGCCATCGCGGCAGTGGCTATCGATGCGAATACCGGCGCCCCTCGGAGGCTGCCACGCATTAATGCGACCCGGACTCGGCATGAAATTATTCGCCGCATCTTCCGCATTGATTCGGCATTCAATCGCGTGCCGATTGATGTTGACGTGCGCCTGATCGAAATCCACCGTTTCACCGCCCGCAACCTTAAACTGGAGCTGCACCAAATCCGCACCCGTTATCTGTTCGCTAACGGGGTGTTCGACTTGGATGCGCGTATTCACCTCGATGAAAAACACATCCTGGCTATCGACGTCATATAAAAATTCAACCGTACCCGCATTTCTATATTTCAGTTTCGCCAGCAAATTCACGGCTGCGCTGTGTAATTTTTTTCGAACATCGTCTGGCATGATCGCGCACGGCGCCTCTTCCACGACTTTCTGATAACGCCGCTGTGTTGAACAGTCGCGTTCGCCAAAATGGATAACCCGCCCCGTTCCATCACCGAGGACTTGCACTTCGACGTGCCGCGCGTTGCCGACAAAACGTTCCATATACAAGGTGCCGTCACCAAAAGCTTCCAACGCTTCGGCACTCGCCTTGTCGAACGATTCGACGAGATCATCTACCGTGCGCGCGACGAACATACCGCGCCCACCGCCGCCAGCAGAGGCTTTCATTACAACGGGGAATCCAATCTCCTCGGCCGCTTCCTTAGCGCGCTCGACATTGGCAATCGAATCGGTACCCGGCACTAATGGCACGCCGGCCTCTTCGGCGATGGCCCTGGCACGCAATTTGTCGCCAAGAGAGTCGATTGTCTGTGGCGTTGGCCCGACAAACGTGACGCCATGCTCACTACAGAGCGTGGCAAGTTCCGCCCGTTCGGAAAGAAACCCGTAGCCCGGATGTAGAGAGTCGCATTGAGTTTGCAATGCCGCATGGATCAGAAGTTTTGGATCAAGATAACTTAGCCGCGATTGTGCGGGACCGATGACGAGTGTCCGGTCTGCCATTTCCGCTGCCATGCTATCGCGATCTGCATCCGAAACCACTTGCACAGTTTCGATACCGAGCGCGTGGGCAGCGCGAATTATTCGCACCGCAATCTCGCCACGATTGGCGATGAGAACTCTCTTAAGCGACATCGATAGGACCCGGCATAGATAAAAAATTCATCGCCCAGCCCTAGCCTGCCGGGTCGATGATGACGAGAAGCTGTCCAAACTCAACCATCTGCCCGTCTTCGATGCGGATCTCACGGACCACACCGGCAACGCCAGCGCGCACTGGGGTGAACAATTTCATCACTTCAATTAAACAGACCTCTGTGTCAGCTTCCACCGCTTGACCAATTTCGACGTAGGCTGGTGCGCCGGGTTTTGGCGCGCGATAAAACGTACCAAGGTTTGGCGCACGCACTGCGATCGTGCCATCGGGAACCGGGGCCTCTGTAGATGCGCCAGGGTCGGCAGTCGAGGATTCCGCTCGGTTGACCAGCTGAACTTCCGAAGTTACCGTGGGTGCGGATGTTGCCGGAGCCGCGCTAGCTTGAGACGGGCCTTGTGCGTTTGGATCATTGGATAAAAATATCTCGAGTTCGTCGGTTTTCAAATGCATTTCGTCCCAGTCAGACTGGTTAAAAAGTTCGACTAAACTTTCAATATCTTTCGCATCGGGGCTAGCCATGTGGCACTGTCCTCATTTCTTCACGTGGAAAAATTATTTTTTGGAAGCGTTGCTGACTTTGTGATGAACCGCGCCGAGCAAAGTGGGCAATACGTGCTGACTCACAATGCACTCAACACCAGCGTCGAGCGCCGCCACGACACCCGCATCGGTATCCAAGACCCGGCCACTGACACGCTTAGATTCACCGATGAGATTGCGCAATTGTGTTGGATCATCACCGCCTTCGATTTTATTGAGATCTAGACAGTCTTCCGGCAGTAACGGATCGTCGGGTCTGAGTACTGTGATATCGCTGATGGCCAAGGCCCACTCAGTGAGCAAGCTGAGCTCATGATGATCGAGTTCCTTGGGCGTCTCGACGGTTAATTCACCGGCATAAATATTGCCGCTTGTGCCATCTATGGTGACGACGCTACCGTCGAGTCCCGCGACCGTACCATCGCCGCAGCCGACCACACAGGGGACGCCTAGCGCGCGCGAAACGACGGCTGCGTGCGACGTGGATCCGCCGTGATCGGTGATAACTGCGCAACTCGCGATCATGCCATGAACGTCTTCCGGGCTAGTCGTCGAGCGGGCCAACACGACCGCTTCATTGTTAGCTGCCCGGCGCTCTGCTTCATCTGCATTGGTGACCACGATGCCGATTCCGATGCCCTGACACGCTGGTTCCCCGTGCGCTAGTAACTCCGCGGTATCCGTCGCGCCAGCAGCAAGACGAGGTTGCAATAAATTACGAATTTGCTCAGGAGAAACGCGCATTAACGCCGTTTGCTCATCGACCAAGCCTTCCGCCACGAGGTCTACCGCGAAGCGCACCGCAGCCGCCGGGGCGCGCTTTGCGGCACGCGACTGTAGGAAGTAGAGTTCTCCTTGTTGAACGGTGAACTCAATATCTTGGACGTCGGTCGATTCTCGTTCCAGCGTGTCCGCGGCGCGCAATAGTTCGTCGTAAATGTGCACCGCACTCGTTTGCAATGCGCTTAGCGGTTGCGGTGTGAATTTCCCAGACACGACATCTTCGCCTTGCGCACGATGTAAATATTCACCGTAGGGTGCGCGATCACCGGTTAAGGGATTGCGACTGAATAGCACGCCGGTACCCGATTGTTCATCTAGGTTGCCAAACACCATGGCTTGCACGGTCACTGCGGTGCCCAGATTGTCGGGTAAATTATGGTGCTTGCGATAACGTCGCGCGCGTCGTGAATTGCTTGAATCGAATACCGCGAGTATCGCGTCATGCAATTGCGAGCGTGAAGTCGGCGGCACGGGTTTACCTGCCGCGGCCGCAATTTCTGCGCGCCATTTCTCGGCGCTGTTAGCCGGGTCTAGATCGTTCAACGTCGCTTTCAGGACAATGCTGGCATAGAGGTCGAGAAACCGACGATGGGTGTCGTGCGCAAACTCGACGCTACCGGATTGTTCAGCAAGCGCTTGTTCCGTTTCGTCGTTGATGCCTAAGTTTAATACCGTATCCATCATACCCGGCATTGAAATTGCTGCCCCGGACCGCACAGAAACAAGTAACGGCGACATGCCGCCACCAAACGTACGGCCCGATTGTTGCTCCAGCCACTCGATACCAAGAGTGAGTTCGTCGACCAGGCCGTCCGGCAACGACCCCGAATCGAGATAAGCGGCACACGCTGCTGTGGTGATGACAATCGCAGGCGGTACGTTCAATCCAAGTTCACGCATGCGCGCGATGGACCAGGCTTTACCGCCAACCAGGTCGCGTTCGGGTAGCACGGTGCCATCAATTGCGATTATCCATTGTCCGAATGACTGTGACACGACTACGCCTGCGTTAGCTGGTTCATCGATGCGTGCCCGCCGCGCAGCGAACGAAGCCGCACCATTGCAAGCGCAATACAAGCCCGCAATGGGTTTGTAACCGTGCCGCGCAGTGAAAGCTGATCCGCTGGAGCGCAGCGCTGGTTAATATGAGCACTCACCTAAGTCTCCGCGGCGGATTGTCGCAATTGTTCGATGTCCGCGAGCGTGAGACCAGCGCCCTGACCTTTCAATAACCGCGAATCGGATTGCTCGATGCAATACAGCTCATCGGCTAATGCAGTGTCGTAGTTATATTTCACCCATGTCTCACAGAGATGGCGATATTTCTCGGACATGATTTTCGGAACAAACTGCCGCGCGCGGCGATTGTAATCGCCTAATCCGAGAACCCCCTGAGATGTGGTGTAGCGATCGACCTTATCCGGCAAATGCGTAATGCCTGGACGAACGGCCCCGCAGGTTCGCGTGAAATCGCCGTCCGCCAAGATCGAATAAGGGATAAGTGAATACAGGCGGGTCGGCGCGTCCGAATGCTTCATCATGGTATACGGATTCAGTTGCTGACTCGGATTCGAAATGGTGCCGACGAGCTCGCCGAGTGCGGCGTTCGAGTACTCGTCGTTAAACAACGGTCGGAAACGTTCCGCTCGCTCATCGACCATCATCCAATCTTCTACCGCGTACACTCCAGCGACATGGGCCAAATCTTTCACGATTCCAAAGTACACCATTGCTCCGGCGTCGATCATTTGATCTCGAGACCAACCGGCAATACGCCGCCACAATTGCATGGTCGCGTCTTTTATTTTTTCGGTTAGATCCGTAAAAGCCGCGGTCAATTCTGTGCTCGTTGCCATGGCAACGGGCATGTAGCCCTCGGTTAGAACGTCTGATGTGTACAGTCCGACCGCAACGACATGTTCGGCTTTGAACTCTGGTTCCGATTCGAACGAACCCCAGTCATCGATCAAGTTGAAATGGCAACCCTCTACGGCCATCGGTACGGTCAAATTGTTATAGGGTATTGCCACGGCTACGTCGTCGAGCCACGGGAAATCGCTTTCGGAGAGGTCCATGTAGTCGCGAACGATCATTTCGCGCGACGCCGATAGTTTGTAAGGTCCGGAGTTGTGCAAACTCACCCGACTTTCGCAAGAAATTAGAAACCCGTATTGAGAGGCGGCGGCCATAAATGCTTGCGCTGCGGTGTGCAGCGGATCGCCGATTCGACATTCATGCATATCGGCGTGAAAAACTTGTAACCGCCGCTCCGGCAGAAATTGTCCACGATGACCAAATTCAGCGTTCGTGATGTGTCCATCGTTGCGATGCCACGCGAGTTGAAATCGTTTCCAAAAATCCATGACACAAATTAAGTCGTCGAGCGCATCCTGCGGGCGCAACAAACCCATGTTGATAAGCAGCTCGCGACCGAGTAGATAGAACGATAATCCCCAACCCATACTAGGGTTTTGGATTTTTATTCCCATATTGCGCGCCCGATCGCCAATTTCTTGCGCCGGCATCGCGGCATCAATCTTGCGTAGCAATTCTGGATAACGATAAAACGCCATCATGTAGGACAACAGCATGTAGGGAGACACCGGAAACAGCTTTGATTCTTGCACCGTGCGCGTCAGGCACAACCAGTAAGTCTCGTCCGAAAGTTGCTGAATCAAGGTATTAGTTTCGAGCAGTTGCTCGTAGGTGATGGGCTTGTCAGACATCGCGCGCCAACTAGTTCCGACGCCAAATGGCGGCCGTCATATCGACACCTTGTTGGTAAGCGTGCGCTGTTTTTGCGGCTGCCGTGGTCTCCATAACGACCGTGTCGCCTTCTTTGATCGCTCTTATTTTCGCGTTCATGAGGCACGGAATGCCATATTCACGAGTCAAGATCCCCAGGTGCGATCGGACGGTTCCACCAGCGCAAATAACTCCCGCAAACTGTTCTAAGATTGGCGCCGTTAAGGTCCCGCCGGAATCATCAATCACCGCAATTGTATTGGCTGGCACGCCATCGGTTAGATAGCGAAAGACGCGCGCACTCGAGCGGATATAGCGCGCGGTTCCAACCGTGTTTTCAGCATAGCCGACGACATTGTCGCCTACCCCACAAAGGATATTGCCATGCCGATCTGCGCGATCCGCTAGCGGCGCATCGGGGTGTTCAAAACTGAAATCAACATCATCGTCGGACAAACCATCGGCAGCGACATAAGCGCCTGGGCGTTCTTGCTGCGACACCAGTGCCGACCATTCATAGCGGTGTCCAAGCTCGAGCAACTTCGCATCGATGCTGGCAAATACCTCGGCGTCAAGGACAGTTTCGGCATTATCGAAAACAAAATCTGCCCATGGCTCGGCAGAACTAGCAAGATGTTCGCGGACTTTTTCTTTGATCGCGCCGTGGAAGGCCTCAACGATGGCGAATTGGGCTTGATTGCCGTACTTATCCGAATCGCTGTGATAATGAGACATGAACTACGCCGTATCTGTGGATGCCGTCGCCGCTTTAGGCTGGCGAGTTGGGAGCTTAAGGATGGCGTAAAATAAATTTAGTGTCAATTCTGTTACTACGATATTGTCCTACAATTTTGTATTAATGTCTGATTGTCGCAAGCTCAATACAACCGACCGAAGGACGTGTCAGTCGCCGATAACATCACGCCATCAAAGCTACTTGAACGAGAACTCTAAGCATCTGAAAATGGGCGGAACATCTGTCACCGTTGGGGAATCAATAATGTCTAGTGCGAGCGCCATTCCTGCGCAGCAAAATGCGCCGATCGTGCGTACCGATAGCGCCGGGGTAACTGAGCTGATGCTCAACGATCCCAGTAAATACAACACTTTGTCGCGCGAGGTTCTTGACGCGATGCTATCAAATCTCGTCGAGATAGCGGCTAACAAACACGTACGCGTAGTAGTGATCGCGGCCCGTGGCCAAGCATTTTGTAGCGGTCATAATCTAAAGCAAATGCGAGCCAATCGAGATCACGATTATTATCAGAAGCTACTCGCGGATTGCTCGGCCATGATGCAGAGCATCGTGGGGCTGCCGCAACCCGTGATTGCTAAAGTGCAAGGAATCGCGACTGCGGCCGGTTGCCAATTAGTGGCAAGTTGCGATCTTGCTATTGCCGGGAGTGGCGCCCGATTCGCAACGAATGGAATCAACAATGGCTTGTTTTGTGCGACCCCGGCGGTCGCCGTAAGCCGCACGGTTGCACGTAAACACGCGCTCGAAATGCTGTTAACAGGCGACTTTATCGATGCCGAGCGAGCTGCCGCTATTGGCTTGGTGAATCGGGTGGTTGCGCACGACGCATTAGATGCCAGCGTGGGCGCCCTGGCACAAGAGCTTGCGGCCAAATCGCAATACGCGCTACGCCTAGGGAAAGCTTCCTTTCACCGTCAACTCAACGAACCACTCGATGCGGCGTACCGCAGTGCGTCGAATGATTTGGTATGTAATTTAATGTCTCCCGATGGAATCGAAGGCGTTGACGCTTTTATCGAGAAGCGAGAGCCACGCTGGGACAACGACTAATTTAGTAGCAAAGCAGAACATAATGAATAAACACGAAGTAGCCACCAGTCCTTATGAACAGGATCTCGATCAAGTCACGGCAAATCACACCGCGCTTTCACCGTTAAGCTATATCGAACGCGCGGCATCGGTCTATCCCGATCAGCTCGCCGTCGTACACGGCGAACGACGTTTCACTTGGTCGGAAACGTTTAGCCGTTGCCGGCAGCTGGCGTCGGCGCTGAGTCAACAAGGGATCGGGCTAAATGACACGGTCGCCGTGTTAGCGACCAACATCCCGGCGTTCTACGAAGCATTAAACGGGGTGCCGGCCTGTGGCGCGGTGATAAATCCAATCAATATTCGGCTTGATGCCGACGCCATCGCGTTTATTCTCGATCACGGCGAAGCCAAAATCCTGATCACCGATACCGAATTCGCGCCCGTCGTGCGCGAAGCTTTGAAAAAATGCACCGTGAATCCCCTGGTGATCGATATCGCCGACGAGCAAGCCCTGTGTCACGATCGACTCGGCGACATCGAATACGAAGAATTTATTGCCACAGGCGATGCGCAATTCCCTTGGACCTTACCAGCCGACGAATGGCAAGCCATTGCGCTGTGCTACACCTCGGGTACAACCGGAAATCCAAAAGGGGTGGTCACTCACCATCGTGGCGCTTATCTGAATGCGATTGGTAACGTGCTCGCGTGGACGATGCCGCAAAATCCCGTGTACCTGTGGACGCTGCCGATGTTCCATTGTTGCGGCTGGTGTTATCCGTGGTCGATCGCCATGCAGGGTGGCACAAATGTGTGTCTGCGCCGTGTCGCTGCGGCTGACATTTACGCGGCTATCGACGATCACAGCGTGACCCATTTCTGTGGCGCACCCATCGTGCTCAATTTTATTGTCAACGCGGCGCCGGAAGATCGCCGCGACCTAAAAGAACCGATCAACGTGATGACGGCAGGTGCTGCACCACCGGCAGCGATATTGAAATCGATGGCCGATCAAGGTTTTAAAGTCACCCATGCTTATGGATTAACCGAAGTGTACGGGCCTGCAGTGTTTACGGCACATCAACAATCCTGGGATTCTTTGTCGTCCTTAGAACTCGCAGAAAAGCGCATCCAACAAGGCGTTCGTTACAACGTTTTGGAAGGCCTCGACGTGCTCGATCCAGAAACAATGCAACCCGTTCCGCGCGATGGCGAGACCATTGGCGAAATCATGTTTAAGGGTAATGTCGTGATGCGCGGTTACTTAAAGAATCCGCAGGCAACCCAAGACGCGCTTGCCGGTGGTTGGTTTCACTCGGGTGACCTTGGCGTGATGCACCCGGAAAACTATGTCCAGCTTAAGGATCGTTCGAAGGACATCATCATCTCGGGTGGCGAAAATATCTCGTCGATTGAGGTTGAGGAGATCTTATATAAACACCCGCATGTGCTCGAAGCTGCCGTTGTCGCAAGACCGGACGATAAATGGGGCGAAACACCCTGCGCGTTTGTTAATTTAAAACCAGCAGCGCCGGATGTCACAGCAGACGAATTGATCGCCTATTGCCGGGAGAACATCGCGCGCTTTAAAGCACCAAAAACGATTATTTTCCGCGATCTTCCCAAAACGTCGACGGGCAAAATTCAGAAATATAAATTGCGTCTAGTAGCCGACGAACTCGGAAGTTTGTAAGAATATAGAGCGCAGCCTTCGGACTTAGGTTCGCTAAGTCCGATTGCGCTTAAGCTGTGTTTATTGAAACAGCCACGGTGCCTCGACCGCCCGTCTCGATTCATAGGCACGGATTGCGTCCGCCGACTTAAGACTAATACCGATATCGTCGAGACCGCTGAGCAATCTATCGCGTAACCCGACATTCATTTCAAACGGATAAGCGTCGCCGGCGCTCGTCGTCACGCTAAGCGACTGAAGATCCACGGTAAGGGAATATCCGTGGGTATTCGCACAATCGGCAAAAAATTGGTCGACAATGTCTGCCGCCAATATGACTGGGACCATGCCGTTTTTGCAGGTGTTGCTGTAGAAAATGTCAGCGTAGCTCGGCGCAATAATTGCCCTGATACCGTGGTCGTGAATTGCCCAAGGCGCGTGTTCGCGTGAAGAACCGCAACCGAAATTTTCGCGTGCCAAGAGTATTTTCGGATCGCGATAGCGCGTTTGATTAATCACGAAATCCTCATTGATCGGACGGCCGGAACAATCTTGATCCGCCTCACCCTTATCGAGGTATCGCCATTCGTCGAACAGATAAACACCGAAGCCGGTCCGTTTAATTGATTTCAAAAATTGCTTCGGAATAATCGCATCCGTATCGACGTTGGGACGGTCGATGGGTAAAACGATGCCGTTAACTCGCTGTACAGGTTCCATCGCTTAGTCCTCCCTCGTATCGACAAAATGACCAGCAATACCGGCGGCGGCAGCCATCGCCGGGCTGACTAGGTGCGTTCGACCACCGCGACCTTGGCGGCCTTCGAAATTTCGATTCGATGTCGACGCGCAGCGTTCGCCATCCGACAGCTGGTCCGGATTCATGCCGAGGCACATCGAGCAACCGGGCTCGCGCCACTCGAAACCCGCGGCAGTGAATATTTTGTCCAAGCCTTCTGCCTCAGCTTGCGCTTTGACTAAGCCTGAACCTGGCACGACCATCGCCAAAATCACATTCGCCGCCTTGCGACGGCCTTTGATCACTTCGGCTGCGGCGCGCAAATCTTCGATTCGGGAATTGGTGCACGAGCCGATGAACACTTTATCAATCGCAATGTCGTGAATTTTCGTGCCCGCCGTTAAGCCCATATATTTCAACGCGTTGTTCATTCCGATCCGTTTTGATTCGTCCTGCACGTCATTTGGATCGGGCACCGCCCCGGTGATCGGGACAACCATTTCAGGTGACGTACCCCAGGTTACTTGGGGTTCAATTTGGCTTGCATCAATTTTCACCGTGGTATCGAAAGCCGCGCCGAGATCGGAGTGCAGCTCGCGCCATGCGCTAACCGCTTTAGTCCAAAGGTCTCCGGTCGGGGTTGAAGGTCGACCTTTGATGTAGTCCAAGGTAACGTCGTCGACGGCGATAATACCGGCCCGAGCACCTGCCTCAATCGACATATTGCAGACC
>JBLFWZ010000123.1:0-12681 GCA_047611905.1 Gammaproteobacteria bacterium
CACCCGTCCGCCACTCGTCGCCAGGAAGCAAGCTTCCAGCGTTACCGTTCGACTTGCATGTGTTAGGCATGCCGCCAGCGTTCAATCTGAGCCAGGATCAAACTCTTCAGTTTAAGTTTTACGTCGGGCTGAAAGGCCAGACAATCTTCATTTGATAAGCTCTGTTTGACGTAACGTCAGACGTTGCTCATCAGGGTCTCTGATGGTGCTCGATCTTAGACGTTAGCGCCCACACAAATTACATGTTCAGACATATTGTTAAAGAGCGTACCGGCTTGCTTTGCCCGGTAGCGAGGGCGCGAATTATACCCAATTCGAAGAGGCCGTCAACAGGTTCTCACATAATATTTTTACGCTGCACCGGCACGTCCTCTGATTGGTTATTGTGCGGCGCACCAGTTAGCGAAAAATCGTGGTTGGCGACCGGCAGATCTCACACCCTAATAGGGGAATACGGTGGTTTTTCGTAATGGCTATTACTATAGAGAGTTCTTAAGAGAGCGCCACGCGAACGATTCGGCGTTTGCCTACTTGAATGAGCAAAATCTGGCCGCCAGTTATAAGTTGGCGACTATCTGTGACTTTCTCACCGTCGATTCGAACCGCTCCCTGCTTGACCATGCGATGCGCCTCGGATGTACTTGAAGTCAGATCCAATTCTTGCAATAGATTGGCCAGCGCCAAACCCGACTCTCCCACAGACCGACTAGCTTCCGGTATCACCTCAGGTAGTTCACCATGGGCAAATCGGCGATTAAAGCCCTCGTCTGCCGCCGCCGCCGCCGCTGCGCCGTGGAATCTGGCGACAATTTCTATGGCCAGCTCTATCTTCGCTTCTTTTGGATTGCGCCCAGCTCGGGTTTCTTCACGCAGCCTCTCTATGTCGACGAGCGAGCGAAAACTCAATAATTCAAAGTATCGCCACATGAGTTCGTCGGAAATTGACATCAATTTACCGAACATCGTGTCTGCCGGTTCATCTATCCCAACGTAGTTGTTGAGCTATTTCGACATCTTGTCACCGCCACCTAAGCCTTCCAAAAGCGGCATTGTTAGCACCACTTGTGGGGGTTGCCCGTATGATTCCTGCAGTTGTCGGCCGACGAGCAAATTAAATTTTTGATCTGTGCCACCGAGTTCGACGTCCGCTCGCAAGGCCACGGAGTCGTATCCCTGGATGAGTGGGTACAGGAATTCGTGTATCGCGATGGGTAGGCCGCCGCTATACCGTTTGGTGAAATCGTCCCGTTCTAGCATCCTTGCAACCGTGTGTTTGGCAGCGATTTTGACCAAATCTGCCGCCCCCATCGGCCCCATCCATTCTTAATTGAAAGCGACGGTGGTTTTTGAGGAATCGAGGATCTTGAATACCTGGCGGGAATAAGTTTCCGCATTGGCCTTAACTTCGCTCTCGGTGAGCGGCGGCCGAGTTGCATTTTTACCGGTCGGATCGCCAATCATCCCAGTAAAATCCCCGATCAGGAAGATGACCTCGTGTCCGAGATCTTGGAATTTCCTCATCTTATTGATCAGCACGGTATGTCCAAGATGCAGGTCTGGAGCAGTCGGATCGAAGCCTGCCTTAATGCGCAACGGCCGTCTCAGTTTGATTTTCTCGATGAGCTCGTCTTCGACCAGTATTTCAGTTGCGCCTCGCCGAATTTCTTCTAGTTGCTCCAACATGCCAATTCACGACTTTGTGTTATTCAGTTTATGGATTATTAGATTAGCATACAGAATCGCGCTCCCGCATTGACCAAATTCGCCTAAAGCGGTATTTTGTCCGGCATAAAAACTCAAGGCTTCCCGGTGTCTTACAAAAGACAAGTCATGCATGACTACAATGGCCGCTCAGGCCGCCCAATAGGTCAAAAGCGATCGGTGCTAAGCCGCAGAATTCTGCGGCTTACGGCAGTACTCGGCGTAGCTGCGATTGCCTGCGTTTCGTTCTTTAAGCTCCGCGATGGGCAAAACGTCCCGACGGTTGCGGCTGAGCAACGACCACCCATAGCATTAGAGCTCCCGAACGCCTCTCTCAATTCGCCACAGATGCCCGGCTCCCAAAGAACTCGAATTCCGTTCGAGCCTCGGACGTTAACGAGAAATTTCGTCGGCGACACAACACAAAGCAATGCTTCGTCGGATTGGCTAAAAGTGGCCGTCGGGCCAGGCGACAATTTGTCCTTGTTGTTTGGTCGCCACGGATTATCCAAAAAAGACCTCCATGTCATCCTGAAAACCGGAGACGCTGGTAAGTACTTACGAAAAATCAAACCGGGTCAAGCCATCTCCGTAAAAGCGGATGCTGATGGTCACATATTCGGTCTAATTCAAGAGCTCGATTATCGACGCTCGCTGCATATTAACTATGACAACAAGACGTACTCAGCGTCGATTGTAGAAATAGAACCCGAAATAAAATATGCCAGCGTTCTCGCCAAGATCAGCCAATCATTATTTTTAGATGGACAAGCTGCCGGATTGTCCGATAAAACAGTTATGGAACTCACCGACATATTCGGCTGGGATATCGACTTCGTCTTAGACATCCGCAACGGCGATCAATTTAGCGTCGTGTTCGAAGAAATTTATAAGAACGACAAAAAAGTCAAAAACGGAAAAATTCTTGCCGCCGAGTTTGTCAATCAAGGAGAAAATTTGCGCGCCGTCTACTATGCGAATGCCGATGGTCACGCCGGCTACTACTCCGACGAGGGTGAGGCGATGCAAAAAGCATTTTTGAGAGCCCCAGTAAATTTTACGCGCATCAGTTCCGGTTTCAATTTGAAACGTCGTCATCCGGTGCTAAACACAATACGCGCGCATAAAGGTGTGGATTACGCAGCGCCGCATGGCACCCCCATTAGAGCTACGGCAAATGGCAATATCACCCATGCAGGAAATAAAGGCGGTTACGGACGCACCGTTGTGATCAAACACGGCGAATCCTACAGCACCTTATTCGCCCACATGTCGCGCTTTGCGCGAGGAATAAAAAGTGGCGCGAAGGTTAAGCAAGGGCAGACAATCGGCTACGTCGGAAAAACCGGCCTAGCAACTGGACCACACCTTCACTACGAATTTCGAATTAATGGGGTGCACAGAAACCCATTAAGTGCCGCGCTGCCAAAGGCGCTGCCGATTGAGGCAAAATACATTAAGGACTTTCAATCGAAAGCCGCTCCACTACTGGCTCAGTTAGACGAGCTTGGTGATACTTCTAAGTCGCAAAATCTCGTCGCCAAAGTTGATCTTCCTGTGCCTCGCGGAAGCTCTTCGCGATCGGAAATCCACTAGTTTTTTTCGGGCTCGACGCAATAGATTAATGGGCCTTTACATCGGCCTCATGTCGGGAACCAGCATGGACGGTGTTGATGCCGCCCTGGTCTCGTTTGAACGTAAAGAAGTACAAATACTTAGCTCAATAACGAAACCCTATCCGGAAAATCTTCGCGACAACTTGATCCGTGCCATTCGACCTGAGACACGCTTTTCGTTGCACGAACTCGCGAGTCTAAACATCCAAGTAGGCCGTTGGTTTGCCGACACCGTACAGAACCTGCTCGAACGAACTAGCACACCGCACGCCGATATTGTCGCAATTGGAAGCCACGGACAAACATTGCGACACAGTCCCGAAACGGACCCTCCGTATACGATCCAAATAGGCGATCCGGCGACCATCGCTACGCGCTGCGGGATTACAACGGTTGCGGATTTTCGTTCGCTGGACGTCGCTGCTGGCGGCCAAGGCGCGCCGCTCGTTCCGCCTTTCCATGAAACTTATTTCCGGCTCGCAGATAAACAAACCGTGGTTATCAATATTGGCGGCATTGCGAACATCACTGTGCTTCCGGCGAACTCGAGTATGCCGATTGAGGGCTTCGATACCGGTCCGGGGAATTGCTTGCTCGATGAGTGGATTTGCCGCGAACTCGAACGGCCATATGACGAAGGAGGACGATGGGCAGCTTCAGGGCATGTTTCGAAAACTCTCCTAGAAGCATTAATGGCCAACGCCTATATCCACCGAAGACCGCCGAAAAGTACAGGCCGCGAACAATTTAATTTGGCGTACCTTGACGAGGTTATCACCTCACTCGATGTGCAGAAACTAACCGCCGTTGATGTGCAAGCAACGTTAACCGCGTTTACGGTTAAGTCGATAGTTCACGGAATCGAGCAATCTGGCATGTCGCCGGACCGCGCGTTTGTATGCGGCGGAGGTACCCGAAACGATTACTTGATGCGGAGAATAAGTAAGGCGATGCCCGCTACGATTGTGGAATCAACCGCTATCATTGGTCTCGATCCTGATATGGTCGAGGCTGTCGCCTTCGCATGGTTAGCCATGCAGCGCCTGCTTTTAAAGCCCGTACGTCTGACAACGTCCAAATTAGAGCGAGCGCAGATACTTGGCGCCGTGTATGAACCATCTGAAAAAAACAGTTCCGTCTAAGTACAGGGGAACTCGCAAGCCCAAACTGGGCTCGCCTCGGCGACCAGGCATCTGTGTGAACGAAGAACCACAAGGACGACGGCCCGCGTGGTTAGCCACTCTATTGCTTATCGAGGATTGACCAGCCACACGTGAGTTATGGTCAAGTCTGGTGTTCAGAAACCTGAATCAGGCGGCGGCCTGGTTGATCTCTGTGCCCTCGATCCCATCTTTGAATTTGATCCCGATCACTAGCTTCGCCAGGTAATCGAAACCGCGTAGTCGTCTCCAGTTCTTCTCCGCACATTGACCCAGCTTGAACATCATATGAAGCATGCCGTCGCGGGACCGACAGCCCTTCAAACGTTTAGTCCGATGGCGAATAGTCGCGAAGCTTGATTCAATCGGATTGCTCGTGCGGATGCTCTGCCAGTGGCGTGCGGGAAAATCGTAAAAGGCCGTGAGCTCTGCGTGATCTTTTTGCCGGCACAAAGTGGCCTTCGGATACTTCGCCTCATAGGCCGCGATGAATAAGTCGAACGCCGCCTCAGCATCAGCGTTCGTTTCGGCCTGCCGAATCGCCTGGAGGGACTGCTTCGCTTTGGCCTGCGACGACTTCGGAAAACAGTTAAGGATGTTCATCGTCTTCGGCTTTGGCTTCCTGCGTCGCTCTACCTCGTCCATCCATGGACTCGTGTGCATCCAACACCGCTGCTGCCTAGTCTCGCCATAGATTTCTTCCAGCGCCGCCCAGAAGCCCATCACACCATCACCAATCGCTAACTGCGGCGCATTCATTCCCCTCGACTTCAATTTCAACCACACCTCACGCCAACTCTGCGTCGACTCTCGTACGCCGTCCTCAATCACCAGAAAATGCTTCTCGCCTCGCTCATTTACGCCAATGACCACCAGCGCGCATAGCTTCGTCTGCTCGCCTCGTAAGCCACTGTAGACACCATCCGCCCACACATACACCCAGCGGTCTCGATCTAATCGTGCCGTGCTCCAAGCCTGATACTCCTGCCCCCAGACCTGCTTTAATCGCGATGCCGTACCGGCCATAGGCCCGTCGCCTGCGGCCCCACCAGCACGTGCAGTGCTTCACCCATCTCACCTGATGAAATCCCTTTCAAATACAGCCACAGCAGCGCTGCTTCCAATGTCTTAGTGTTGCGAACATACGGCGGCACCAAGGCAGAGCGAAAGGTCACCGGCTCTCCCGTCTTAGCCCGCACTTTCGGGATCTTTACGGTCACCGGGCCAATGCCGGTCTCTGGCTAATAATTCCTGCAACTCGGCATCGACCGCTTGACGGATCAATTCCTGGGCTCCCGATCTCAACATCGCCCTCAGCGCATCTCCCGCTTCGACTCGACCTGATAATTCAACAACGTTATCCTCGTTCATGGTGGCGTATCCTTTATTGGTTGGCTTGCTGCTTGGTAACAACATCTCAACCAGATACGCCACCTTTATTCAATACCACGAACACCGGATTCAGTTATAACTCTGAAATACAATGGCCCAGCTGCACGACCGATAGGTCAGGCAATCCAGTAACGACGTAAGTCGCTTGCTCGAGCGTTAACAATTCCGTTCGCTCGGTTACTATTGTGTTTGCGGTAGAGAGATTTAATTTTGACTATCGTCTGTTCCCGAAATTACCCCTAGCAGATATTACGCGCGCCGATTCTTCTAATGTCCTCAATAATTGTAGTATTTGGCACCCGGCCCGAAGTTATAAAACTTGCGCCGGTGATTGACGCTTGTAAAAGCATAGGCTTAGACGTCATTAATGTTTATACAGGCCAGCATTCGGATTTAGGTGCTTCGCTACTCGAATGCTTCAACATAGAACTTCATTACGACGCTGCCGTAATGAAAGCTGGACAATCGATAAATTCGTTATTAGCACGTGCTATCTCCGCGCTCGATGAAATTCTGGCCCGCGAAAAACCCGACGCCATAGTCGTTCAAGGCGATACCTCTTCCGCCTTAGCCGGTGCACTAAGTGCGCGATTTTTGAATATACCGGTCGTCCATGTAGAGGCCGGCATGCGAACTGGGGATTTCCGCGAACCGTTCCCTGAGGAGCTTAATCGTTGCTTAATCTCCCGGGTCGCGATGCTACATTGCGCAGCGACGCGAAGTAACGTCAACAATCTTCTCGGCGAAGGAATCGACCCATCGACAATAGTGGAAACTGGCAATCCGATTGTTGACGCCATCGATCGCATTTCAGCGAGTACGCAGCCAGGCCGAGCCATACGGCGCTTAATAGAAGGAAACGTAAATAATAAACTGATCGTTGCAACCACCCACCGTCGCGAAAATTTCGGCACGCGGCTCGACGGTTATTTGCGTGTGTTAGGTAACTTTGTTGCCGAACATGAACGAGTTGTCCTCGTTTATCCCGTTCACCCAAACCCGAACGTACGCAAAGCGGTCGACAAATGTTTATCGAAGCATGAGCGAATATTATTACTCGAGCCGATGGACTACCCCGACTTCATTTACTTGATGCGCCACGCTAGTGTTGTTGTTTCCGACTCGGGTGGCATCCAAGAAGAAGTAGCGAGCATCGGGACGCCACTGCTGATCTTACGACAGAAAACAGAACGGCCGGAGGCAA
Organism: Gammaproteobacteria bacterium; assembly: GCA_047611905.1. Classification (GTDB taxonomy): domain Bacteria; phylum Pseudomonadota; class Gammaproteobacteria; genus UBA11873. Next base: position 7,074 of record JBLFWZ010000123.1, read on the forward strand.
TCGAGGCGGGTGTGGCTAAACTTGTCTCGAATCCGAACGAACTATTAACCGAACTCGGAACCTTGGTTTCTTCAAATTCACAACAACCGGCACTTAGGAGTAACCCGTTCGGGGACGGCCGCAGTGCACTTAGAATTGCGCAGGCGATCGCAAGACTCGTTGCGAAAGAATACATCTGATCGCCGACGACTAAATCATCGCGATGCTTCTTTTACGTTCTTCGTGCTCATCGCGGATCAACAGGTCGGAAGCTGTCGGCCGAAACGCGGCGCATATTCCCTCGAAAACATAGTTTAAATGCAACTACGATACCCGCGCCAATCCTGTCTACAAAGCTAGAAAACGCAGTTTTTCTGATCTTTAAGCAGGTACGTCTTGCCAACCACGCGCCCAAGAAGATTGGAAAACCGGCCGGCATCAATCCATGCGTCGAATGGAATGCCCCAGCCACAGCGTATTACGTGCCAACTATTGCGACCGCGCAGATGACATAGAGCCATGAAGACGATCGAGAACACTGCCGTCCAAAATATTTCGAATAAATACACACCCAACTCTGCACATAAAACAGCTCAGCTAGGCGCAGGTAAAACAAATAAAGCGCGAGCTTCGCGTTGTCCCAAAATCGATGTGGAGTGTACCGCCTGCCGGCACGAACTTTGCGCCAATCTTGACAGCGGCTTGATCGGCAACGAACGAGAACGCCGAATTTAACGCATCTAATCCACCAACGACGATCGCCGATTCGGCCTATCAAAATGGAGAAAGTATTGAATTTCTTAATGTTACTCTGATCTCTTATCCGCTCAGATTTACAGTAGTTGAAGACTGCGCAACCGGTTGCAGTAAGCCTGCCTGATTTGTTATCACGCAGCCGGACGGCGGAAAGTTCTCGAGCCACTCGCTCCCACTCGAATTAGCTCCAAGTAAATGGACACCTCATCATTCTTAGGCTGATAGGAATGGAGCCATTTAACCGGAATTCCTTTTTCGGTACGCGATGGCTAGCAATTACGAGGGAGAAGCGAAGCAACCTTCGCAAGGACTATTTCGACGAGCAGGCCAAACGGCACCAACACGAAACGCATAAACAATCTAGAATCGGTGCTGGACCGAGCATGCTATCAACTGAAATATGCGGGGGCTGCACGTCGACCCGGAGCGGGCTCCGGAGAATTGCTTAGCTCAAGATAGGATCGTCCGAGCAGAGGTTAGAATCGGAGTTTTTAAGTGAATACATCGCTTGAAGCCTACGCCAGCGTATCGGACCGCAAGGCGGGCGAAATATTCTCTTGGCCGATTCGGATCCCAGAGCACACTCCGGGAACTTAATTCGGCCCGCCGCCGCAGTGGCTCGCAGGCAACGACTCGCAATCGCCGCAAACTAACTTGTTTAAATGATGGGACGACAAATACTAAACAGAAAAAGAAGAACCACAACCGCATGTCGATTGGGCGTTCGGATTTCGGATCACAAATTGCGCGCCTTCCAAACCTTCGCTGTAATCAATCTCTGCACCCATCAAATACTGAATACTCATGGGATCAATTAATAACTTCACGCCGGAGTTCTCGACAACGGTGTCGCCGTCACCTTCTTTTTCATCGAAGGTAAAACCGTATTGGAAACCTGAACAGCCGCCACCCGATATGAATACACGAAGGTTAAGAGAATCGTCGCCCTCTTCTTCTATCAGCGCCTTTACTTTTTGTGCCGCTGAGTCGGAAAAAATTAACGGTGCTTCGACTGTAAGTTCGATGGTTTCCATAATTCTGTTCTCTACCAATTAGACCTTCTAAGTGTTTTCGGATCGGCGCCCTAATACTTGGTTAATCCGCCGCTTCGGTCGCGAGGTGACTAATCGCCAAGGGCGAGCTGTCGTCTTCTGGAATTCGTACCAGCTTACCGTTGACTTCGGCGCCCATCGCCATTTCTATCAAACGGTAGAATACGTTACCTTCGACTCGGGCATTTGACGCAAGTTCAACGTGTTCTCGGGCATGGACATCGCCTTTTACGACGCCATTCAAAATGATAAAAGGTACCTTCACCTCGCCTTCTATCGTGCCCTTGTCGCTCAAGGTTAGCATAGCGTGGTCGTCTTCGTCCGCTAAAACATTCCCTTTTACCATTCCGTCGATGTGCAGCCCGCCACTATAGCGAAAATCGCCAATGATCTGGGAGTTTTGGCCGATCAATGAGTCGACGGTTGTGGGCTTACGTTTCTTAATCTTGCGTAACATGGTTATGGCCTGCCTAATTTATTAGCTTTACCCAATCATATGTTTTCTTGAACGAACTCTTCTTTTGTCCATCCTCGTACACGGCGACATGTACTTTTTCAGGCGAGAAATTGCTCGGCAACTGCATCACACCTTCAATGCGGCGGAAATGCTTGAAGTTAAATCCCAAATCTCCACTATCAGGCTCAACTACCTCAGCTAGATTCAGGTGCTGCTTAGTCCCGTTATCTTGGCCACGAATTTCTACGTCCACTCTTCCTTTCGAGACCCTATCATCTTTGTTAACATGGGTTAACACAAGCCGATATTGAAACCGACCATCACCACCCACGTCGCGTAACTTAAAGCCGCGAACGTGCGGCCCCTTTTCGGGCTGCGTCGACGATACAATGTCCCGGTAAAATGCCAGTTCTAGTTTTAAATCAGCAACTTGCGTCTGCAGACCGGATATCGTTTTTTGGTGTTCTGCGCGCGCGTACCGGTCAACTTCAACCGTTGTCTGTAAGGTTGCGACCTCCGATACATACTGTTTGTTCTGTTTTTTAACGCCGAGGTAATCTTCCATTATTCCCCGCTTCCCGGTCGCGTCTGTCATCGCGCTTCCGATTGAGCGCCAGTGCCCGTAATGAAACGCGAAACCTACGGCAATTGCGGACAGCATGAGGAACCCGATGACTAATAACAGCCGCTGGCGTGGGCGATGAGGTTTGATGACAAGTTTCATATGTCAGATATAACTTGAAATGGCGCCCACTAAGCACCATTTGATGTTAAGGGTGTCGAACAAAAGCACGTCCGTTTAATTTTCGATGTCGGTGGAGAATTAATACTGCTTGGCTTCTAACGGGACGTCCGTGTCGAGCCGCGCATACTACTTAAATGTACTGTTTTGTCAATGAGTTACGTGAATAAATTGCGCTGTGTTCCTTAACATCGGCTGCTAAATTGACCACACCAAATTCCTTCCGATGAGGAGCAATTTGGCTGCCAATCGGCGAAACTACCATAAAACGTCCAGAGGATAGCGGAAATGGAGATGACGGCAGGAATCGCGTTGGCGGCAGGTGCTGCATGGGCCAGCGGAATAAATGTGTACGCCGTGATGCTGATACTTGGACTGCTGGGATCGTCCGGTTACATGTCATTGCCACCAGACCTCGAAATTATGATGAATCCTCTCATCATTGCCGCTGCTGGATTGATGTACTGTGTCGAATTCTTCGCCGACAAAACCCCTGGAGTCGATACCGCTTGGGATGCCATTCACACATTTATCCGGATACCTGCCGGGGCAATTGTCGCGGCTGCAGCGTTAGGCGAAATGGATCCTGCCGTTCAGGTAGCCGCATTTATTGTCGGTGGCGGGCTCGCGGCAAGCTCTCATGCCGTGAAAGCGGGCACGCGCGTGATGTTAAACACCTCGCCCGAGCCGGTATCAAATTGGACCGCCTCAGTAACGGAAGATGTTGTAGTCGTCGGTGTGATTTGGGCAGCGCTGAATCACCCCGCGGTATTCCTGGCCACACTGGCGGTGCTCGTCGCAGTGACGATTTGGTTCCTGCCCAAATTATGGCGCGCCATAAAAACCGTTGGTCGATCAATTCGGGCCTTTTTTACTGGCTCGGAGCAGCCGACCCTTAGCGAGCAAACAGACATCAAACCGATGTTCAAACCCTAGTAGCCATGGTTATTGTTCTGATACGAACTCGACTTCCCGTAGAGCCACGAAAACGACAGCGCTATGTACCTCTGGGTTAAGGCATTCCATTTAATATTTATGGTCGCGTGGTTCGCTGGCCTGTTCTATTTACCGCGGCTTTTCGTGTACCACGCATCGGCTGAAGATCAGGTCGGAATTGATCGGTTCAAAACGATGGAACGAAAACTATATCGCGGGATCATGACACCGGGCGCCGTGCTAACCATTGTGTTTGGCTGTTGGTTGATGGCTCTGCGTGGTGAGCAATGGATTATCGTTACCGCTTGGCTGCACCTTAAAATCGCTCTAGTCGCCGCACTCCTCGCCTACCACGTTTACCTCGGCTACTTGGTCCGTATTTTTCGCGACGATTTAAATCGTCGCAGCCACGTCTACTATCGATGGATCAATGAGCTTCCAGTGCTCGTGCTAGCGGCGATCGTTGTCTTAGCCGTTGTAAAACCTACTTTTTAGCGCGGCGGGACCTCTGCCCGCGAATTAGATCTCAATCATCTCGAACTCGTCTTTGCGCGCCGAACAATCAGGGCAACACCAGTTCATCGGAATATCTTCCCACTTTGTCCCTGCAGCAATTCCATCGTGAGGCAAGCCTGCTGCCTCATCGTAAATGAAGCCGCATATAACACACATATAACGTTTCATAAGTGCCGATCCGTTCGATTTCCAAGTACGGCCTGCTGTTCAATGAAGAGCCGCAGTTTTTCTCTGCATTTGCGACCAATACTCAGGCGGGGCCGCGATTATGCCATGGCCAACCTGAATGCATACTTTATTGCCGCCTATTGGCGCAATCCTCTTCGCCAATTGCCATCGCTGGCATAAGCGCCGAAAATGCCGTGTCACACTGCGGCAATCAGGATTCACTCTGGTGAATCTCGATTCACATTCAGCAACCTATTTGCCAGGCTTACGCCATGACGCGCGTTGCCGGAGACTCCCTTATGTACGAACGTTCCATCGCCTTGTTCAACGAAGCCAAAACAGTCATCCCAGGTGGTGTTAATTCGCCGGTAAGGTCGTTCAAATCAGTTGGTGGGCAGCCCATTTATTTCACCGATGCGCATGGTGCAACGATTCGAGACGTGGATGGCAATGATTATATCGACTACGTCGGAAGCTGGGGTCCGATGATTGCCGGTCATAGTCATCCTGATGTCATCGCAGCAGTGCAATCGCAACTCCAACAAGGCCTCGGTTACGGCGCGCCGACAGAACTAGAAACGCAGCTCGCGCAAAAAATTTGCGCGCTTGTTCCGAGTATAGAAAAAGTGCGCATGGTGAATTCAGGAACCGAAGCCGCCATGAGCGCCATTAGAGTCGCTCGAGGTGTCACAGGCCGGAGCAGAATCGTAAAATTCGAAGGTTGCTACCACGGCCATGCAGATTCTTTACTGGTGAAAGCTGGCTCGGGCGCCCTAACTTTAGGTGTGCCAACGTCGCCAGGTGTGCCCGCTGAATTAGTCAAATTGACTACGACATTGAATTTCAATGATGCGGCGGAAGTGAAATCAGTGTTCACGAAAATCGGCTCAGAGGTCGCGGCCATCATCGTGGAACCGATCGCCGGCAATATGAATTGCATTCCTCCGCTTCCGGGTTTTCTACAAACCTTGCGCGACGTCTGTGACCAATATGGTTCGTTGT
>JBLFWZ010000124.1:0-12628 GCA_047611905.1 Gammaproteobacteria bacterium
AAAGGTTGGGAGATCTTTTTGGCTACACGATTCAACCGTCACGCCGGTCCGTGTGCCGAATTGGGACTGCATTGCGTCGCGATTCCATTCGAGCGCTCGTTGCGCCATCCATTACGAGATTTATCGGCTGCCGTAGAGTTGCTACACGTCGTGCGCAGAACAAAACCCGATATTGTCCATTTGGTGTCACACAAACCTATACTCTTAAGCGCAGCGGCTATTCTACTGAATCCGCAAACGCAGTTTGTGGCGGCGTTTACCGGGATGGGGTACCTGTTTTCGTCTACTGATCGACGCGCCTGGTGGTTTCAACGGTCGGTGGTGGCGGTCCTTCGTTTGTTATTGAGGCGGCCGAATGTGTCGGTTCTGGTGCAAAACGATGAGGACCTACGCCTGATCAACTCTGAAAGAATCGGCCGCACCGGTTCGGCGGCGGTGATCCAGGGGGTTGGCGTCGATACGCAAAAATTTAACTTTACCGAAATCGATTTCGCAGTTGAGCCGATCGTTATGCTGCCGGCGAGGTTGATCCGCGATAAGGGCATCGAAGAGTTCGCGGATGCGGCGTGCATCGTAAAAAAGACACATCCTAATTGTCGATTCGTACTTGTTGGTGGAGATGATCCGGATAATCCTGCGGCGATATCACATGAGGTCCTCGATCGGTGGGTAGCACGAGGAAGCGTCGAATGGTGGGGTCAAAGAGACGACATGCCGGCCGTTTATTCACAAGCACGCATCATTTGTTTACCGTCATATCGTGAGGGTTTGCCGAAAGTCCTGGTCGAGGCCGCCGCGTGCGGCCGTCCGTTGATCGCGAGTAACGTCGCTGGTTGTCGTGACGTTTGTCATGATGGCGTCAACGGCATACTGGTGGAACCACGCGATCCGGTGCAATTGGCTGAGGCCATAACATCGTTGTTGGCCGCGCCCGATCTGCAGCGACGTTATGGAGCTGCGGGCCGCAGCTTGGTGGAAGAATATTTCTCGGTCGAGCATATCGGCGCGCAAACCTTGCGCTATTACCAAGACCTTCTTGATACCAAGATTTCATCGTGAGTTCCTTGTGCATTATTTTCGTTCGGCTCGTATTCGACGCCGGCGCTTTAACAAAGGAATAGCCGGTGCGAGTACTTGTTACTGGAGCTACCGGATTCATCGGTCGAGCCTTGAGTGAAAAACTGCTCGGAGACGGACATGCTGTTATCGCTGCAACGCGATCGGACAACAGCGGTGTTGTTGACGGATGTCGGCGTCTGGTCGTCGGCGACATCGACGGAGAAACAAACTGGCACGCCGCACTGGAACAGATGGATGCCGTAGTGCATCTTGCCGCGCGCACTCATACAAGTGACGCAAGCGATTCGGCAGCAGCCTATCGACGTCTTAATGTCGAAGGGTCCCGCAAGTTAGCTGAAACGGCTGTTAACGCGGGTGTCAAACGCTTCGTTTTTATGAGTTCGATAAAGGTCAACGGCGAACGGTCGCCAATCGATAAGGACGGCCGTCTGCAGCGTTTCTCGGGCGAAGATGCGCCAAATCCTACGACCGAGTACGGGCGCTCAAAGTGGCAGGCCGAGCAAGCCTTGTGTGCGATTCTCAGCGACACGCCGACACAACTGGCTATTTTGCGGCCACCGTTAGTGTACGGGCTGGGACAGAAGGGGAATTTGCTTTCGCTGATGCGTGCCGTCGAGAAAAGACTGCCGTTGCCATTTGCTAGTATTGCTAATCGACGCAGCCTAATTTCTGTTGACAACCTCGTGCACGCCATCGTCCTCGCGATGACTTCTGATTTGAATTCTAGTACTTATACTTTGGCTGACGTCGACTTATCGACTGCGGCTTTGGTAGAGGGCATAGCGAATGCGCTCGGTCGACGGCCGAATCTCATTCGGTGTCCAACGGGACTTCTCGAACTAGCAGCGACGATTTGTGGTCGGCGTGCGCAACTCGAAAAAATTGTCGGCACGCTGGTGGTTGACAGCGGACGCTTCGTTGCAGCGAGCGGCTGGAAACCAGCAAGAACTCTCGAACAGTCACTGAGCGTTGCAGCCGAGCATTACCTATCGACGTTGCGCGAATGACGTCGTTCGCGGTCATTATCTTCGTTACTGGCTTGGTGTTGAGTTTTGCTCTAACCCTACTGATGCTGAATTACGCGCGCAAACGGAATCTAGTTGATATTCCGAACGCACGCAGTCTCCATCAAACTCCTGTACCTCGCGGCGGTGGTGGCGCAATACTCATTGCGACGAGCCTATGCAGCGTGTTCATATTGCTACAGTTTGAGCTCACGGATGCGGTTTTCCTCGCCTGGATTGCGTGTGGTGTTGCGCTGGGATTATTGGGTTGGCTGGACGATCATCGAAATTTATCGTCAGCTCCGCGTTTCGCGTGTCAGCTGGCAGTCGCGGCGGTTTTTACCGTTGTTCTCTCTAGTGCGCCCGGCACGACAATGCCTAGCTATTTCACTGGATACTATCTCGCGTATCTGTTGGCGGCGACCATTGGCATCGTGTGGATGGTCAATCTTTATAATTTTATGGACGGCGCGGACGGCTATGCAGCCAGCGAAGCGCTACTCGTCGCGGGCTGTGGTGCGGTTATCGTTGGCTCGCGTTGTGCCGATTTGCCGAGCTTGCTGGCATGGTCGGTAGCCGGAAGCGCGGCTGGGTTCTTGATCTGGAATTGGCAGCCCGCGAAAATATTTATGGGTGATGTGGGCAGCTATTTTATCGGTTTCCAGTTCGCGGCCCTAGTGGCCTACGACACGTTCCGCGGCCCTGGCCCCTGGGTGTGGTTGATATTGCTCGCGCCGTTTACGGTCGATTCCAGCTTAACTTTAATCTCGCGGATCTTGCAGCGCGAACGCTGGTGGCAGGCGCATCGGTCGCACGTCTACCAGCTCGTTGTGCTCGGCGGGTGGAGTCACGCGCGCTTGGTAGTTTCCCTGTGGATAGTTACCTTGCTAGTGCTTGCACCCGCCGCCGCATTGACCGTCATCGAGCCCGAATGGGCGTTCGTTGTGACGGCGCTTGTCTATGCTTTAGCTGCTATTATATGGACCGTCATCCGAAACAAGCTTTCACGCTATCGCCATTCGACAACGTGTTAATTAGCAACCGCGCAAAAGTCATCCTCCACGACATGCTGGCGATCTCGCTAGCCTGGTTTATCAGTGTCTTCGCACGTTTTAACTTTGAGATTCCGCCGGACGGGCACCTCCATGCCGCAACGGTTGCGTTCCCGTTTGTTCTGGTAATCCAAGGAGTTATTGCGCGACATTTCGGGCTTTACAAAGGCCTATGGCGCTTCGCGAGCTTGCCCGATTTGTGGAACATCATCCGTGCTGCAGCGCTTGGAGCAGTATCGATCGCGTTGGCGCTGTTTGTTTACAATCGACTCGAAGGGATCCCTCGTTCGATCATAGTGCTGTACCCGGTTTTTTTGATATTTTTTCTCGGCGGTCCACGTTTGACTTATCGGGTGCTGAAAGACCACTCGCTTAGCCTTCGAAACATCTCCGGTGGTCAACGAGTGATCGTGATCGGTGCCGGTACGGGCGGCGAAATGATCGTCCGGGACATGCTCCGTGATGGATCGTACATACCGGTCGGGCTCGTCGATGACGAACCGAGCCTGTTGAAAGCGCGGATCCACGGTATTCCGGTACTCGGTCCGGTCGCAAACCTTCCGTCCATCGCGCGACGGTACAGCGTGGATTCGTTAATCATCGCGGTTCCTTCGGCGAATAATGCGCAAATGCAATCTATCGTCGAAATCTGCGAACAAACCTCGCTGCCATTTCGGACCTTGCCGCGCATTCAAGATATCGTTTCGGGGAAAGTCGGGCTCCAAGAGATCCGTGAAGTCTCTATCGACGACTTGCTCGGCCGCGATAAGGTCGAACTTGACTGGCAGTCGATTCAATCTGCACTCGTTGGCAAGGCGGTATTAGTAACTGGCGGCGGTGGATCTATCGGATCAGAATTGTGTCGCCAGGCCGCACGACTGGGTGCTTCAAAGGTCATAGTGTTCGATCACAGCGAGTTTAATTTATATAAAATTGAACGCGAACTGCGTGAAAAATTTCCGAACCTGGCCTTGCATTGTTTCCTAGGGGACGTGTGTGACCGTGGCGCCCTGGACCAATTATTCAGCTCCTATGCGCCGCGACTCGTCTTCCACGCCGCTGCATATAAGCATGTTCCTATTCTCGAATCGCAAGCGCGAGCCGCAGTGCGCAATAACGTTCTTGGGACTTACGAAGTGATTAATGCCGCAGAACGCCATCGGTGCGAAAACGTCGTGTTTATTTCGAGCGATAAGGCGGTTAAGCCGAGTAGCATCATGGGCGCAACGAAGCGCTTTGCAGAATTGATGTGCGAAAGTAAAAACGGGGAATCGGCGACTCGCTATATCACGGTTCGCTTCGGCAACGTACTCGGTTCTGCGGGCAGTGTCGTGCCGTTATTTAATCACCAAATTCGCAACGGCGGTCCCGTTACCGTAACGCATCCCGAGGCGACTCGGTTTTTTATGACAATTCCCGAGGCTTGTCAGTTGATCTTGCAGGCATCGGCGATAGGCAAAGGAGGTGAGATTTTCGTATTAGAGATGGGCAAGTCAATCAACATTAGTTACTTAGCCGAGCAAATGATTCGCCTTTCCGGAAGAGAACCTGGCATTGACATCGAAATTGTGTTCACCGGTTTGCGACCGGGCGAGAAACTTCATGAACAATTGTTTCATTTCGAAGAAAATCTCACCGCAACACAACATGAAAAACTAATGCTGGCGGGGCACTCTAAAATTGATAGTCTACGAATCGGATCGCTGCTGGAAGAACTCAGGCTTGCGTGTGAAGCATGCGACGAAAATTTAATTCGACGATTGTTAGTTGAGGCGGTCCCAGAGTTGACGGAAGCTCACGATGCGGTCGGCGAAAAGATGAATATATTGACGTTTACGGGGAATAAATGATGAACACGGTGGTTCGCAAAGCGGTTTTTCCTGTTGCCGGGATGGGCACGCGTTTCCTACCGGCGACGAAAGCGAACCCAAAGGAGATGCTTCCGATCGTCGACAAGCCTCTAATTCAGTACGCTGCTGAAGAGGCCGTGGAAGCGGGAATAAAAGAATTGATTTTCGTCATTGGGCGGACGAAGCGCTCGATTCCCGATCATTTCGATAAAGCCTACGAACTCGAAGCAGAGCTAGAGAAGAACAACAAGCACGAAATGCTTGCGCTAGTACAAGATATCTTACCGCCGGACGTTGCGTGTATTTATATCCGACAAGCTGAGCCGTTGGGACTAGGTCATGCTGTTTTATGTGCCAAGCCCGCCATTGGTAACGAACCATTTGCCGTGCTGCTCGCAGATGACCTAATCGACGGCGACGGCACCAGCTGCCTGAAACAAATGGTAGAAGTGCACTCTCACTTCAATTGCGGCGTCGTAGCGGTCGAACCGGTACCAAAGGACGAAACGCATCGCTATGGCATTGTCGAAGTAAAGCCCATCGACGATAAGGTAGCAAAGGTACAAAGTATTGTTGAGAAGCCGGATCCAGCCGTCGCGCCGTCAAACCTTGGGGTTGTTGGCCGCTACATCTTGCCAGGCGAAATATTAAGTATTTTAGAGAGCACCGAACGCGGCGCCGGCGGCGAAATCCAATTGACTGATGCGATTGCAACTTTACTCGAACGCCAACAAGTACTCGCTTACGAATTTAGTGGCCGGCGCTACGATTGCGGTTCGAAGTTGGGGTATTTGGAGGCCACTATAGATTTCGCTCTAAAGCACCCTGAACTCAAGGAGGAATTTGCGCACTATCTACGCCAGCGCAGCGAAACGCTTTAAGTGCCAATGCGCGCAGGGAGCTGTGGGCAGTAAGCCCAGATGTTCGCACAATGCACGAGTTCGGACGTTGTTTTCGAGCGTGAACTGGCGCTCAGAAACCGTCCAGTAGTGCTCGCTTGCGGGCCAATTGAGTTTGTAAATAAGCGAGGGCCTGCATCGAGTGCTGGTCCCGCGGCTCTTGGGCCACCGCTAAAATTTGTTCCAATTCACGAACCTCGTCCGCGAGATCGTCACGATCTTCAATTTCCCCTAGCAAAGGAAAGAATTCTTCGAGTTGATTTAACTCTTCCACCAGGTCTCTGAATCCCTCAGACATGATATTGGCCGCCATTTGCAACAACCCTCCTTTGAGTGTCATTACTAAGTAAGTTACAACGTGATCCTAATATTGGATCTTATTATGATCAGTTAATCTTCTGATCTTTAGGCGGATATTATAGGATGATGAGAAAGGACTTCAACTATTTCTTGTAACCTGACTATCGGACCAAATAATGACAACAACGCCGACCCATACCATCGCATCCGCAACCGTGCGTCCAGAAACGCATCTTGCCGTTCTGTCCGCCTCAGAAGTGAATAATTTGTGCGCTGCACAAAACGAGGAGATTTATGACGTCTTCAGACGTTGTGCGCTGGCGGTTCTGACGAGCGGAACAGCCGTCGACGACGCGCGACATTTATCTCAACTGTACCGAGATTTTGATGTCCGAATTGAACAAGCCGATCGGGGAATTCTGCTGCACCTAACAAACGCCCCCGCAACAGCGTTTGTAGGCGACGAAATGATCGCGGGTGCTCGGGAGCATTTATTTTCGGTTCTGCGGGATATTGTGTTTGTCGCAAATGATGTATCGGTCGCAGGCCCGCTCGCCGATGCCCGATCAGACGAAATTACCAACGCGGTATTTAGAATCCTCCGCCAAGCGAATCTTTTGCACCCCGGTCAGCAATCCGGCTTGGTTGTTTGTTGGGGAGGGCACTCTATTGGCCCGATCGAATACGACTACACGAAAGAAGTCGGTTACCAACTCGGTCTACGCAAACTCAATGTGTGCACTGGATGCGGCCCCGGCGCGATGAAGGGCCCGATGAAAGGCGCGACCATCGCGCACGCAAAGCAACGGATCAGGACGGGACGTTACGTCGGCATTACGGAGCCCGGCATTATCGCCGCTGAGGCGCCCAATGCGATCGTTAACCAGTTGTCGATATTGCCGGATATCGAAAAACGCTTGGAAGCGTTTGTGCGGCTTGCACATGGCGTGATTGTATTTCCGGGCGGCGTGGGAACTGCGGAAGAAATCCTGTATTTGCTGGGTGTGCTAGCGCATCCGAATAACCTAGAGCATCCGTTCCCGTTAATTTTCACCGGACCGCGCAGCAGCGAAGGATATTTTCGCGCGCTCGACGAATTTATAAAGGGCACCTTGGGCGACGACTTTGCGCAGAAATATCAAATCGTAATTGACTCGCCGAGCACGGTAGCGAGCATCATGAGAACGCGCGTCGACGAAGTGCTTAACTATCGCGACGCGATCGATGATGCGCCTTACTTTAATTGGTCCCTCACGGTCGACGATGCGTTCCAACAGCCATTTCGCGCGACGCACGAAGCGATGAAGTCCCTGCAGTTAAATTCACAGCTGCCGCGGCACGAGCTGGCTTGTAATTTGCGCCGCGCGTTCTCAGGAATTGTCGCCGGGAATGTGAAGGAAGAGGGGATTAACGCGGTAGAGGCTCATGGACCGTTCGAATTACACGCCGATTCACACATCGCCTCTGCACTCGACACGTTGCTGCGGACGTTCGTCGCTGACGGACGTATGCGCTTGCCCGGTCGAAAATATATCCCGAGCTACACCGTGGTCAGATAGCACCCAGCCAATTTTGATCACGTTTTCGTGCGGAAAGCGTCTGTACGTCAGTTGCGGCCTCTGTCATATCCAACGAGCTCAACGTAGCCTCTACCAACAATGGCCTGATCGGAAGATTTACCAGTTACAGACACTGCGCCTTCCCAATACGTGAAGTTCTGCCGCCATTCCTGATCAGCGAAGCGCGGTGTAACAATGAGGTCTAACTGCTGTTCCGGGATCTTTATCCGCCATCTTGCCGGGTATCGCGCACCACTTTTCGGGCTCCGCCAGTAACGTTGCACCTTAATTTCGACGTTCGCGGAATCGAGCGGGACCTGGGTGCCTTTATTGGACAATATGACGCCGTGGCTTGTGCCGGTCGCTTGTCCAAGTGTGTCGCGAATTTGATAAAACATCAGCTCGCGGCCGTCGTCCAATTGTAGACTAAACCAGTCCCATCCTTGCTGGCCTTCAGCCAGCGCGCTGGTGCTCCACTCGTGGTCGTACCACCCCTGTCCCTTCACCTGGTGCACTGTCTCGGGTGTGCCGATTGTTCCGCTCACAGATAATCGCGGTATCGAATAATAGTAAGAAGCATTGCCGGGTGCGGCACTTTTCTTTGAGAGACCTTTATCGCCTTGCAACAAGATTGGACGATCAGCACGCAGCACAATATCGAGCGTGTAGGAATTCTGCTTGGCGAGCAAATGCCAAACTTCAGATTTTCCATCACTTTGTTCGAGAGACCAATCTCCGATCCAGATTTTTAATGGCTGTGCTTGCTGCCCTGCCATGTCTAATGCCGGGCGAGCTTGACGCTCGTAGGCGTGGAATGTCTCGGCGGAAATGTCCGAAATCGCAAAATGCCCCATATAGATGTTGCTGTGTCGCCAAGGGGATTGGGAATGAGATGGGATCGGTTTTAAGGCAAAGCGAAAAATCGTGAACTGGAATCCGAACTCATGACCATCTTCGGTCGCGGTATTGCCGGTGAAATACCACCATTCGGACCGAAAATCGGGATGCTTGCCATGGTCGGATGGAAACTCAAATTTTATCGGGTCGATGGCGTAGCTAAATCCCGCAGGAGGATCTATTTCTGTCAATAGATCGGCGACGGTAGCGCTCGAATTCTGTCGGAATGACGAGCGTGCGTTGATTGTCGCGAGCGCCAAACTAATAATGATTAGGACAATGGCGCTACGCATTTTACTCGTAACGCATCGCATCTGCGGGCTCGATCCTGGCAGCCCGGTAACTCGGATAGAGCCCCGCTAGGAACGCAGCAACGATTGCTATCGCACATGAGTTGAAAATCAGTAACGCTGGGATTTCTAGTGTCATTGTCCAACCGAACGAGCGGGGATTGACGACATCGATAAGTACGACGCCAATTAATAATCCGACCGGTATGGCAATCAAAGCCGCGGTCGCTCCAAGCAGCGTCGTTTGAGTCAGTACGGTGCGAGAGATTTCGCTACTACTGAAGCCGAGCGCGCGCAGGATGCCGTACTCTTGCGTTCGTTCGAGTTGCTGAGCGAGAAGGGCGCCTAGTACCCCGATAAATGACACTGTGACGGCGATAGCACGTAATAAATCCGTGATGAGAAAAGTCCGATCAAATATTTCCAAGGATGTTTTCTTTAGCTCCTTGGTCGACTTGACGACTAAGCTCGTTTTGTCGCCTAACGCCCTAGCAATCTCTTTGATCAGTTGATCTGCGCTCACGCCGGGCTGCGCATAAATCCCGAGTCCGTCATAGCCTGTCGTGTGCCAATGCCGGTCGTAGGTTGAACGGCTTAACGAGATTGTGCCGCTTTCCGAGGCGTAATCACGATAAATTCCAATAACCCGAAAAAGACGCTCGCCGCTGGCGGTATCAAGCGGTATTTCTGAGTGAAGTGAAATTTCGTGATGGTAGGCAAAAGGCTCGCTCACAATCACGATGTCGTCTGTTTCCCAGTCCTGCCATATTGTTTTTGGGTCGCCTGCGTTGAAGTGGAAACTCTGTTTGGCGATGGGGTTCAAATTAAACCCGGACACGACGATCCGCTGATCCAGGCTCGCGACTTTGCGACGCACGACATTGCTCGTCGCAGCAACTTCCGACAGTCCGGCCAGTTTTGCAACAATTGACTGCGGAATTTTTCTATCCTTGAAATGATTGTCGAACTGACCGTCAGCGATATAGATGTCTGCTCGCAAGGAGCTATCAAGCCATGAGCTGACCGATCCGCGAAAGCTAGTAACCATGATGCCGATGCCGATGCTCGCGGCGGTCGCTATCATCAGCGCGGCAGTAGCCGTTCCCGTTCGATTGAGCGTCGTGCGGACGGTTTTGAAGCCGAGACGTTCGGGCAGCAAACGTGCGTGACCGATTAACGCACTAGCGGACCACGACAGCGCGATAATCGTTATTGGACACAGTGCGGCGAAACCTATGACGATGAGGCAAATTCCAGCAAACCCGGCATTTGGTGTTTGAGAATTGCTTAACACCATCCAGGCAGCTGCATTACTCAATAAGAAAATGACGCTGGTTACCAAGCAAATCTGTCGGACGCGCGATTGGCGGATCGATGAACGGCTGACTACTAAGTTAGGCTCCATGCGCATCGCATCGAACGCGGGGACGAGTGCAGCGAGGATCGTGGCGGTGATACCAATGAGTAAGCTTGCGACTAAAGTTGGCACGTCAATCGAAAGTGATTCGATCGAGGTCCTAAAATATAAGTCATTGATTGTGGTTGAGACGACACCAAGTAGTCCGTTGGCGAGTGCGATACCGAAACCTATTCCACAAGCGCTTCCAATAACGCCGAAAACCGCGGCCTCAGACAAGATTGCGGTCAGTATCTGATTTCGACTGACACCCAAAGCGCGCAGTCGTCCGAGCAACTGGCGTCGTTGAAGCACCAGAAAAGTTTCCGTGTTGTAAATTAGGAACATGCCAACCAGCAGCGCCATTAAGCTTAACGCCGTGAGGTTCGAATAAAACGCTGCGGTCATGCGTTTGATGCTGCTCGATTGGGCGATCAGATCGACGAGTTCTAAATCGGCGATGAGATTCTCTTCGAGCATAGCGCCGAGTCTGCCAATCGCGCGCGAATCGCCGGCGTGAATATTCACATGGTCTACACCATCGAAAAAACTCAATATCTCTTGTGCCGTTGCAATATCGACTACCAACAGATCGTTAATCACACCGCCTGGACGGGCGGCGCCGGGCAACACGGCGACGACCGTTAGCTGAGAAACGAGCGACCCGACGCGAATCTCGAGTTCGGAACCTTTCTCGAGGCCCAATGCGTTGGCGGTAGTTTCGTTTAACGCAGCCGCGCCCGGCGTGGTGATGAGTTCTCGAGCATCAAACAGCACAATTTCTTTTTTACCGTCCGCTGTTGTTTGAGCGCGGGAGATCGGATCGATCCCCAGCATCACGACGCTACGGTTTGGGTGCTGCGGCAAGGCCAGCGTACGAGTAATAACTGGCGTCAGTGCGATATCCGGAAAGGCTTGCGCAATCTTGTGTAAGGAATCGTGTCCAATCCATCCCTGGCTTCCGACAATGCGATGGCTAGCACTGCCAGTGGTGGTGCGAGTTGCCTGGTCAAACGCATCAAAGGCGCTTGCTTGGGTCAATCGGATCGCAACAATAACGGCGACACCGACCATGATGCCGAGTACAGCCAGACCCAACTGCCAGGGATGCTTGCCGAGGTGCCGCGAGAACGAAATAAATACCAGCTTTGACATCACGATGGGGTCAAACGTCGACCAGGTTTTGGTCCTTGATGGTCAGTACGCGATCCGCGTATCCAATCACTTCCTGGCTATGTGTCGCCATGATTAAGGTCTGACCATCGCGCCGCACGAGCTTGTCGATGAGCCGAATGATCTCCCGACCGGTATCCACGTCGAGGTTTCCGGTTGGCTCATCTGCAAGGATCAGGCTCGGCGTATGGATTAACGCCCGCGCGATTGCGACTCGCTGTTGTTCACCACCCGACAGATCTTCTGCCCAAGCGCCAAGCTTGTTGCCAAGTCCGAGCTCGTCAAGCAATTGCATTGCAGTTGTTTCGTCATGTACGCCATTAAGGGCGAGGGGCAGTTGTACATTCTCGAGGACGCTCAGGGTTGGGATGAGATTGTAGGCCTGAAATATAAAACCTAACGAAGAGCGACGGAACAAGGTCCGTTCGCGATCGCCCATCTCGCCGATCTCAATGCCATTCACATTGATGCGTCCCGTGGTCGGCCTATCCATGGCACCAAGCAAATTTAGTAACGTGGACTTGCCGGAACCACTGCGACCGAGGATCACGACGAACTGGCCTTGTTCAACACGGAGATTGAGGTTTTCTAAGACGATCTGGCTTGTGGCACCAGAACGGTAGGTCTTACCAACACACGAAATGTCCACCGCAGGGATGTTTTGTTGCATCGTCGGCAGGTTACTCAGCTACTGAGGCTTGCGCAATTTAATCTCGAAATCTTCCAGTCACGTCTAAATATCTGAATGGGTCGATTAACTGGCCAGTTTGGCTTGGTTAGAGTCGACATGTGAAGGTGAGTTTAACCAGCTGAATATACTGCCATTTAACAATTCCTACATAATGTTGTGACAATTTTCAACACGAAAACGGAACTCCTACCGTTATTTACAGGACTAAGCCTAGTAGATTCCGTAACCGTTAACTTCCCCCTTAACTCCCCCACTTACCCCGCTCCCCGGCGGGGTTTTTTTTGCATTTTTCTATCGCCATCGTTTACGACTCGTCTAGGGTGAATGGAGAAAAATCCGTCTCGGTGTCGTAGTAATCAATTTGCTCTTTGCGTTTCAGAAAACCAACGGCCAGATAGGTTGCTGGTGTCATGATGACTTCGATACCGACTTTGAAA
>JBLFWZ010000125.1:0-12480 GCA_047611905.1 Gammaproteobacteria bacterium
TGCTCCTGTTCTCCAAGGAACACAATCCTGAGGCCGCTATTCAGCCACCGATACAACGGCGTCGTTTAATCGCTTACGCTGCAACGTAGTGTTGCAGTACACCCTGGCCGAGGTTGTATTGCGCATCGGCGTCTCCTTGCTCAGCCACTAACCGATACCATTTCAGTGCTTCATTCATTGTTTCCCGCCCAGCACGCATGTATCCACCTCCTCAGCCACTAACCGATACCATTTCAGTGCTCCAGCGTAGTCTTGAGGTGTGCCTCGGCCTTTGTCGTATATGCTGTCGAGTTTGTATTGTGAATCGGCGACTCCCTGCGCAGCCGCTAACCGACACCATTTCAGTGCTTCTGCATGATCCTGAGGCGCACCTTGGCCGGTGCCGTACATGGAGGAGAGGTTATATTGCGCCTTGGCGTCTCCCTGCTCAGCCGCTAGCCGAAACCACTTCATTGCTTCTAGATAGTCCTGAGGCGTACCTTGGCCCTGGCGGTACATGAGGGCGAGGTTGTATTGCGCATCAGCGTCTCCTGTCTCTGCTAATGACCGAAACATTCGAAAAGCCGTCGCGTAGTCCGCTCTATTAATAGCAGAGAGGGCATCGTCAGATAAGTCCGCCTGAGCGATCGTAATGCAAAGGCATAGGATTAAAGCGGTGAGTATTTTCATAAAATTATTCTTCATCCAAAAACTGATCAAGCGACTTAGTTCTAGCGGCCACTAACGGACGGTCATGCTTTTAAAAGCGATAGTTCGAGGACGCTGTCATCGGTTAGGCTAAACAACTTTTTAGGTGAGTTGCGCAAGTATTACTGCGGCTCACGATATAGCTTTTTAAAAAATACCTAAGCTTCGGCATCCGGATAATTGTGTAAGACTTTTTTAACATGCGATCGCAGTCCGAGTCATTTCGAGAGTTTCACTCCCACGTCTTCACAATATATGCTGGACACATTCAGGTCGACTTGTCCATGCTCGTACGCTATGGACGTCGTTTGCCAAACCCCAAGCAGTAACAGTACGAAACTTCCTCTTCCGAGAGGACTTCGTAATCTGCGGATCGGAGTCGAGTTACCAAGCCTTTGATCTCCGTATTTATGGCAATTAACGTATAAAAATCAACGTGCTTTTGTTGGAGTTCCCGTGCTCCAGAGGCTTTTGCAGCTTGATTTGTTTGCGATATCTGCTTTCCTCAATACAAAAGCGTTGCGATCACAACAACAGTTCTGATCGTCTCGCTATTTGCCGCTATCGCATCCCTATCCACAGGTCTACTCCATCCACCTAACAGACGAATGGCAAGACCCTGACGGTCTCGATATCCAGGTTTATCTCTTTCGCGAAAGCAGATGGAAACATAATTAAATTCAAACTCTTATAAATCAATGTCAAAACGAATTTTTCCGGAAAAAGAGACCCCACCCCATCACTCCATCTTGATAGCTGAGCATCATGGGGTTAATACGATGTCGCGCAAGGTCGTTTCTCGATCGTTTTTATGCATACATTGGCGACAGCCCGGTGTACCCCTATATAGCCGCCACTCAGCCCGATTTAAGCGACTTAGTGCTAACGGCCGTTCATAGGTTAGTTCTTAAGCGGTGACATGAATATGGACGAGACCAAGTTTGAGTCGTCCGGAAGTTTTGTCACGCTCGGACGATGTATCAGTGCGTGCAATACCTTAGGGAGTACGTGATGAAGGTACTTTGCAACGGTATGGGTTGACATGGCGACGTTGAATATTCTCTCGCTCGCATGAGCGCAATAGCGGTTGAGAGTAGCGGCGCATAACGCCGCCCAAATCAACCCTTCGGCGATGTTCGGGTTGGCGGTATCGAAGGCGCGGAGATTGGCATAGGACTTCCACTCTTTGAACAAGAGTTCGACCTGCCAGCGCAATCGATAGGCATCGCTGACGTGCTCGATAGTAAAACTGTCGGGGTCGAGATTAGTGATGAGATAATGAGGCGCTGCGCCTTTTTTGAGGTTGGGATGGATGACTAAACGGCACAGCCAAGGGCCGTTCAGTCCATCGAATTGCACCACCAGGTCGAGGCAATCGAAGCGCTTTACCTTCGGCAAAACCGCTTTCAAACGTTGATGCTCAATGCCTTTAACCCGCCGTCCATTAATCTGGCGTGCTTGGTGGATCAGGGGATTAAGCAGCTGACCTGCGCGCACGATGAAATGGCCACCGGCGATATCGAGGGCCTCAAAGTACGCTCGCTCGAAGTAACCTCGGTCGGCTAGTAACAAACCGCCGACCACCTCTTCAACCGGCGGTAAAAACTGCCGCTCTGCCGAGCTATTAGGGCTGAGTACAATCTGGTTCGCGGTTCCACTGAACAAATCAAGATCGGCGTGGAGTTCCACAGCGGCAGGACTTACCTTCGTGAATCGACCGGGAAATGTCTTTGCCAATGCCGGTTTCAGCGCAAACGAAGTGCCATCTTGGATCCGGATGTGGTCGAACTGAGCAAACGGACTGTCGGGTTTGAATCGCAATACCTCGCCAGCCAATCCATTGAGCAATTCGCTTAACAGCGCTTGCATAAACATCGGAAACTGTTTCTTAGCCAGTTGATTATGAAAGGGTTTGTAGCGGACCTTCGTCGATCAAAGTGCGTTGAACGCGCGTTGTATATCGGCGATGCAATTCGCTGAGTGCCCGGCGAAGCTCTCAATCAAACTGACGGCTAATCGAAACGGCGTAATGTCTCTTTCACGACGACAAAATCGAGTCGCCCGCCCCAAGTCGTTGAGCGCTTTTTTGCCTAAGGTGCGTTTTAACTGACGACTGACCATGCTAATTTGATGATGCTCCATCCGAAACTCCCAGATCACGAAGTTGATTGGCGTTAGTTTCTTTATCTGATCGGGTGGAGCGCTTTTGGTTCCCTCTTTTCAATGGGTTATAAGATCCGACCTATGAACGGCCGTTAGATTGTATACCTGCCGGAATCCAGCTGGCGTATACCCTGGGTAGTTTCCTCAGGCTTTCTGTATTGTCTTGCCGGCTTCCTGATGATTTCGGGTTGCCGCTTCGACTAAAGCGAAGTAGGCATATGAGTACCCTATAAGATCGTGTTGTTGTGTACGTTTTAGCACGTTAAGTGCAGCGGCAAATTGCCCGAGGTGGATTAACGCTTCGGCCTGTGTGTGTTAGTACATCCCGACCACGCGAAAATCGGGTGTGAGTTCGAGTGAGCGTTCGACTAGAGGTAGCCCTTCCGCCGGATGACCATTGTGAATTAATGCGTCCGCATACCAGAAGAAACCTTCCGCGTAACTCGGGCTCATAGATGGGACGCGAGGCAGGATCACAAGAAGTATAAGACGCACAAACGCCCTTTCGGGCGATCCCGTCGACAACTGCCGGTCCATCAAAACGTCGTCAACCTGCGCTTCAACGCGGCGTTGCCCTGAACTGCACGCCCGAGGCATAAGAAATTCCGCACATCGGCGCAAATTTTCGGTGATTTCCACGATCAAGGCGACAGCGACATTGCAGCCCCTTTGATGTCGCCGCACATGCTCGCGTGGCTGATGTGTATTAGCCGAGCAAGCAGACCATTGGGACGGCGGCCCGAGACGGGTGGAACGTGTGGCAGTGGCAGCTGCGTCTTAGCGCTCGACGTGCCTGAGGACTTTCTCGATCACCATAGGGTCTTCGATACACGCGATGATCTCGACGGGACGGCCGCAGTTCTTGCAAATTTCGATGTCGATGTGACCTACAGGGATGTAGGTCAGGGGCGAGAGCAGGACGCGGAAGCTTTGAATACACGCTTCAAGCGTTGCGCTCAAGTCATCGCTGCTCGGCGTTTGGCGGGCGTTGCGTTTTCAGACCTCTGCGACGCGCTGGCCTTATTACCCTTGCCCCGCTTGACCGGTATCACCCGCGCACGATGCCCGTTGTTCGGGGCGAAAACCCCGTGAAATCGCATCAAGTTGGTTCGAGGCTTAGGCACCAGCGCGACAAGTCGCGCAATGAAGTCCATCGGGCATTCAAATGTGCCGCATGAAGGACAGGACATTCTCGTGACAATATTCCTGTACGCTTTCGACAACCTGCATGGCGATGCACCTTTCGATTAAAAGATTCAACACCTCTAGGATCACCACGCACCATGCAAGTTTATTTTTAGTTCATTCCTAAATTTAACGCATTTTTTTGATAATTTTTTTATCAGAAGATTCATGAGGGTTGTTCAGCCTCCGTCACCTTTTGCGCCAACCGAGCCACCAATCCTGTACCGTTCAGCGAGCGCCGCCTCCCCGGGTTCTTCAGCCGTCAGAATTTTCTAAAAAATGTAGTCGGTTTACGGTTTCGTGTTGATGCTCGCTTACTCCGTCCATTTGACAGTTGGCAACATATGGAAAGCGAGGTCAGTGAAGACAGCGTATTATTCTCTCATCTCATAATCGGAATAATCCCATATGTTTTCGAAATTTTTCGGACGACTATACCGTGACCTACTGCACGCGAGCATCGGTATGTTGTTACTTGTCCCCTCCATAGCGCTCGCAGATCCGGTCAAATCCGCCTTCTTTTTCGAAGACGCTCTTAGAGCGATGAGCGAAGGCCTACTCCAGAATGCGTTTATTGAAGTTAAGAACGCGTTGCAGGAACAGCCAGAAAATCTCGCCGCTCGGATGTTGCTAGGACGTATTTTTTTGATCCAAGGCAACGGAGCCGCCGCGGAGTCGACATTTCGTCAAGCGCAACGTTTTGGTGCAAAAGAAGATATCTTGCTGGTCCCAATAGCAACCGCCTTACAGATGCAGGAAAAGTATTTGACGTTATTCGAAGAAATCACACCAGGTTTACGTGCTCCAAAGCTAGAAGCGCAAATTCACGCTGCCAGAGGCAAAGCTTACTTCGCCCAAGGCGAGATCGTAAAGGCTGAGTTCGAATTTGAACTTGGAATAGATTTAGAACCGTTAGAAATAGAATCAATCGTCGGCCAAGCTGCTATTTATCTGCAACGCAATGAGTTGGATCTCGCATCAGAACGACTAGATAGCGCCTTAGCCGCGGATCCAGATCATTCCCTTGCGTGGTATCTGCTTGCCGAAACCGCCAGGAGAAAAAATGATCTATCTGCGGCCCTGAACCACGTCAATAAGGCAATAGAGCTAGATCCATTTAATTTCACCGCGAGGTACACCCGTATCGAGCTGTACTTCATGACTAGCAATTTCGACATGATGCCGGTGGAGCTGAAATTCGCCGAGGAGATTCGGCCTCTGGATTCGGAACTTAATTACTTAGGCGCGATGTTCCACTCCATTCAAGGAAATGAAGAAGAAATGTCACGCTCGCTGCAGCTCATGACGGAGGCGATCGATGGCACTAGTCGACGAGCCTTGGAAACTCGACCAAAGCTTATGCTCATGTATGGGATCGCTAAATTTCGACAGAAAAAAATCATCGAAGCGGCGGGTATTTTTAACCGTTACCTGCGTCAATGGCCCGCTCAACCAATCGCGATGAAACTGCTCGGCGGCATTCTGCTGCGCGACGGTGAGATCGCCAAAGCGATTGAGTTACTTGGTCAGGCGCAAAAAATAAGCCCGAACGACCCACAAATACTCGCATTACTCGGAAGTGCCCATCTCAAATCAGGCGAGACCGCTCTCGGGACCTCACTACTAGAACAAGCGGTCAGGATAGGACCGAATTCGCCTGGCTTCAGACAGCAACTCGCGTTAGCGCGTTTGGCTGTAGGAAAGGGAGATGAAGCGCTCAATGAACTTGAGAAAATTCTTTTTTTCGATGAGAGCACGATACAGGCGCCCTCAATCATCGGCTTTATCTATCTGAATCGCGGCGATTTTTATATTGCACTGAAATGGGCAGATGAAATCGAGCGACGGGCGCCGAAAAGCGCCACGGCAGAAAGTCTCAGGGGCGCAGCGTATTCCGGTCTAAATAGATCGGTCGAATCGCGTAGTAGTTTCAACAAAGCGTTGCTGCTCGAACCGGATAACTTGAGTGTCAAATACAGCTTAGTTGAATTAGACATGGCAGATCGCCAGTGGGAAAAAGCTCGAGAGCAATTGAAAGAAATTATCGAAAGCTACCCTGAAGAAATCCGTGCACTTGCGCAACTTGCCAAATTAGCGCAGCGCGACGGCGACACAGAACAGGCAATTCGCTGGTACAAAAGGATTAAGTATGCGGACGTCAATGCAGTTACTCACCAGGTCGAACTACTTGAACTTTATCTCGAGATCGGGGAGTTCAAAGAAGCAAAATCACTAGCGGAAGAGCTGGGCTACACTCATCCGCGACATAAAAGAGCTTTGTTGGGTATCGGTCGCGTACAAATCGCCGGAGAAGATCGCCCCGCCGCCACTTTAACGTTCCGCAGAATGGCAGACCTCGCAGGACATGATCCGCAGGAGCTAACAATAATTGCGGACTACCAAATGCAAGCGAATGATCCGATGGGCGCACGCTGGTCCCTAAAAAAAGCACTGAATAACAACACAAAATTTCTACCAGCAATGATCCTCATGGCCAAACTGGGTATTCGGTCAGGCAGGACGGACGAGGCGCTGAAAATTGCCGATGAAATTCAGTCGCTCTCGCCTCTGTCGCCGCACGGCTATCAACTTAAGGGCGAAACCTTATTACGGGCAGGACGAACGGATGAAGCAATCGCGTCATTTGAACTCGGCATGATGAAAAGCCCGCGCGCCGAAATGGCAATAGGCTTAGCCACCGCGTTAGTTCAATCAAGCGAGCTGCGCGACAACAAAACCCGGGCTAAAACCGTCCTGGTTGAGTGGCTTAATACGTATCCGGACGATCAGAAAGTTAGAGGTCAGTTGGCTATGATTCACTACCAAATCGGTGAGTATCAAGAAGCCGTGGAGATATTTACTGCGCTGGAAAAGAAGGCGCCTGGAGATGCGGAGACCCTCAATGCATTGGCCTTGTGTTACCAGAAACTGCTTGACCCAAGGGCGCTAGACTCTGCCCGTAAAGCCGCTGAATTAATGCCCCGCGCGGGGCATATTCTAGATACTTATGGCTGGTTACTCGTTCAGAACAGTAGCAACACCCTCGGATTAAAACAACTACGCGAGGCGCTCGTGCAATCACCACAAGAAGCCGTAATCCGCTATCATCTTGCGGTCGCCTTATACAAGCTAGGTCGAGAAAAAGAAGCGTTAAAAGAACTTCGATCAGCAATACGCAGTGATCAGCATTTTGACGGTAGAACCGATGCTCTCTCGCTACACGACGTCCTGTCTCTGACCGTACTCCAATAGACCGAGCCGCCTCGATGTGCGAATCCTTTTAGTTTTGACCAGCACCTCCCGATAGGAAGCGCAGCCTCTCCTCAGAAGAATTAATTGTGTCGACCATGACAAAATGCGAATCAGTCGCCGAGGACACACTCTTTCGTTGGAAGTCGGAATTAGGCGTCATGGACGTCTCGAACACGAAGCGGCTCCGCATTCAAGCTAAATCAGCTGCCAGGTATTTTATAGTTCAAATGCAGTGAGCTGGCAGCACCGATTATGAAAAAGCGCGTGGCTCTTTCTGTTACGACATTATCAGCACAGCTCGCTATCCAAGGAGCATTTTCTTCTTTATCTTCCTGGTACGTACTAATACCCCTAGGGCAAGAGCTGTTAGTGCAATTGAGCCAGGTTCGGGAATAGTAGCTGTTTCAGGGCTATTAATTGTCACGCAATGCAGCAAGGTCGCAGCATCATAATCATCGGCGCTGTTGCCGCCGCTGCCGGGGCAGTTTATGCTCTCTTTTGGTTTCGAAGCATGGAGCGCGGCCAAACTAACGCGGCCCTGCCCATTCTCGAACGAAGCTGCTGTGATACTAGCCAAGTCGCCGAAAAACAGCTCTCCATCCCTGTCGAGTTTAATTTCTACGCCGGTCTCAAATACCCAGTCAATTAGCTCGACGTTGGTGGAGTTATCGTCGCCGTCGTAGTTAGCATAAGAAACTATTCGGTTTTCAGCAGTGTCAGCGAGTTGATAGCATGCCTCCGCGCTCGATGCTTCATCTCCACAATCTTCAGTTTCTGGCGAGTGGTCCCAGAATGTCCCCAGGGTGTCGTCGTCGCCATCCAGCATCTTAGCGTTGTAGTCCATGGTCGAAAGGTAGCTGAAGGTGGTCGTGACGCCGTCTTTTGTAGCCGAGCTTTCAACAGGCGCGTTGCTTCCATTACCCCATATTTCGGTCGAGGCGGTCCCGTTGTCGATAGTTAGCTCATTTTTGTTTTTGTTATTGTTTTCATTTTTCCCCTGATCCAGCTTGAAGTCAGTCTTAACTGAAAATGTGACACCGTTGGCCCCATCGTCGGCCGTTAAATTGAATTTGAAAAACTCGCTGCTCCAGCGATTCTTCAAATCTTTGTGCCCGTTAATAGATGAAGTGCCTTCCCAACCGACTAAATATTCTGAGTTAGTCTCGTTAAATTGTGGGGTTGTTGTCTGGTAGGAGGTGTCATGAAATCCCTTTGGATGTCCAAAATACAGGTACTGGTCGTATTCAGCAGTAGTAGTATCTTCACAGTTAACGTTAGCTCTACAAACGGTCGCAAGGGCGAGAGTCCCCCCGACGATATCAGTCCCATTCGTATCTTTGTAATCGACTGCGAAAACCGCACCACCATTGTTAATGTAGTCTGCTGCCTGAAATTTTCCGTCGAATCGAAATGCAGCAGATGCGCCCTGGGTAACTGCAAGGGCTAACCCCAGAATAATTAACGTTCGCTTCACTCAATGTCTCCTCGATTACGCGTGGTGGTTTGGCCTAACGGCGACTCGGCAGTTATCGGGAAGCCGCAATATCTCCATCCAACGCTTAATCTTGTTCAAAATATGGTAATTCCTTATAGAAGCAATAACCAAGCCAGATATGACAACCAGCGGATTTAAAAATATTTTTATGGTTTTTCAAGGAGATGCGTCTGACCGCAAACGCAACAAAAGTGTCAAGGCTTCTGAAACTACTTTATGCGAACGGTGCCCGTTATTTGTAGAAAGAATAGAAGGAAATGGTTTTGTCGGGTTGTTGGGCGTATGACAAATTATTTAGCGCAAGACTAAGCATCATTGTCCATCAGGCGCATGTCACTTGAGATCACGTCTTTAATGCCCTGGATCGAAATTCGCGTCGCAATTCGCGTCGCAATTCGCGTCGCAATTCGCGATAGTGTCCTATAGTAGGAAGATGACGACCGAGGCGAAACAGATTGTTGTATTGACCATGAACGCTTAGAAACCGCTGCGCTTGACCATCCGATCGAAATCCGCGCATCTGCCTTTCTTGCTCCGGTGTCGGATCATGCGCAACTTCCGCTCGATTATTTGCTTCTTGATCCTGGCAGTGCGGCACCGATGCCATCACCTCGCGTTTCGCTGCGGCGTAACTGCGGCGCTAATCGGTTGTTATCTCAATCGGAAAATGTGCTTATGAGCGCAGCGCCTTTCTAAAGAAGCGCTTAGCCGCTTTTGTAGCCTTGCGCTTCTGTACGAGGATCTCAATAAGATCGCCACCTTCGTCGACGGACTGTCAAAGGAAAGGATAAAGGTGACGGAAAGGATAAAGGTGACAGGATAAAGGTGACGGAGGGATTAAAATTTCGCCACTGGGCAATTTTCAACCCCTCTGAGAATTATTAGCCGTCGCCGAAGTACGGTGTTAAACCTGGCGCCGGACACCTTCAGAAAGCACCAATCAAAGAAGACGGCACATGACACTTTATTGCTCTCCGTTAGCTTATCCAGTGGTCAGCATATCGTAGGGCGTCGGCGACACAACGGTCCGTTGATGGCCGTATTCTGCCGAAATGGAGTGGTGCGCGGAACGACCGTAGTTGGGAATAGCCGACGTTCGGTTAATCAAGAGTCTGCGATTGCCACCCGAGTCGCCCGCGTACCCCACGCTCGACGTATGAGGTGTCTGTCGTCACGCTGTCCCAGTTTGACGAGCGTTGTACATGAAATAGTAACTGAGCAAGGTGCCGCCCAACAAAAGAGCCGAAAGGGTCTCCGGCCAGGGTAGCGCAACCAAGTCGGCGGGAAGTTGGTCAAAAATATTTATTTCTTCCTCGCGGCGTGCTATCAGTATTGCCATTTCCGTATAGATCCACGCGCATAAAATAAACCAAATCGACGTGAACCCGTAAAGTGCAGAAACGGCCAAGTATTGAAATCGCGACAGGGCTTTACTTAAAAAATACGCCACGGTTAAATACGCGAACGTCACGGAAAGCCACAGACTCACAAAAATGGTTGCGATCTCGGCTAAATCCGTAACGGACCCAATCACCTCGGCCTCAGTCATATCCTCACTCCCTACCGTTAATACAGCGGCGACAAGGATAATATGGAATGCAAGATAGGTGGTGCGCTTTTATGGCATCAATCATCGCTTCGATAAGATCCGAGCTTTCGCAGGGCGTTTCGAGAAACACGACGGTCGGCTATTGGCCGTTAGCACTAAGTCGCTTATATCGGACTGAGCGTCGGCGTAAACTTGATTTCGGACGGTCGCGTGGCGCGGGTAAGTGCGTAAAAACGACCCATAGCAGACAAAATCCACATTAAGCGTCTTGCAGAATCGCCTCTACTTGTTCGCGAAACGTCTCGTCAAATTCGAGCTGGTACTCTTTCCAGAACCACCGCCCGCCAGGGGAAGTGACAACCCTTCGTAGTAGTACCAGTTGTGACTCCCACGTGCTCGAAGAAAGACCTGCGAAACTTGTCTGAGAATATATGTTTGATGCAGACATGAATATATTGTGCAAGAGCAGTCGAAATCGAGTTCGGCTCAGCTCATCAAGGTCGTCCGGATTAGCAAGTCCCGCAACGTAAATTCCCGCGACTTCAGCGCTCTCATACATCGATTGCCTAACGCTTGTAACTTTACTAATACTGGCATCTATCGCTGATAGCCTGAACTGCTTTTGTGTTCTGACGAATCTGCTTAACGAGATAGATCAGTGTCAGAAACACTACCACCGCACCAATGATGTCGCCTAGCGCACCCGCCGCCTCCCAATTCATAACCTTCCTCCAATAATATGGAGCAATCCTACAGCAAGTAGGCGACGACGGTTCATGGCCGATTTTACTCAGTCGCTTGTGTTGGCATGAACTTGATTCCGGACGGTCGCGTTCGGTGTTCGAATGCGTAAAAGTAACACACAAGGGCCGTTCATTGCCGAAAATAGTGATTATCGGTAATGCTGAGGAATGCCGGTCAAAAAGGGTGTAGAGAATAGCCTCTCCAAAAGCGTTTAAAAAAAACACTATGAGTTTCGTTAATCATCCGGCTAGAAAGGAGTGCCTTTTTGACCCGTGCAACTATCAGTCCAACCGTAAAAAAACGTTATCGCGCTTTGCCGCCAACTCGCCTATTATTGCCTTTCGCAAGCGAAGCTGATTTTCGGGACCGAGCGCTGATCCTTCCTGCGTTTGCGAACCCGCAACTCGATCGCAGGTGTGCAGCGACAACGTGGAGGACAGCACTGTGGATCCGGCAACAATGAAAATCGGGGTCCTTGTACCCACATGGACGGATTCACTGCACGGGCGCACGCCCACGTTGCATGAGTCCCTCGCGTTCGCGCGACATGCCGAGGCAGTCGGCATCGACAGTGTCTGGCTTACGGATCACCTGTACTGGGAACCGTTCGTAGATTTCCGTGCTGTTGGAATCGAGTTACCCGCGGAACTCGAGGGCGTAAAAGGCGGGCAGTGGGAATGCTGGACCACGGCCGCCGCCATCGCAATACAGACCTCGCACGTGGCGCTCGGCACCCTCGTTTCAAACACCACTTTCCGCAACCCGGCGCTGCTTGCCCGCACGGCGGACAACGTGATGGAATTGAGCAACGGCCGTTTGATTCTCGGCCTCGGGGCAGGCGATTTTGTTTCCGAACATATGGCCTATGGTTTCGATTTCGAACGTCATGTCAGCCGCTTCGAGGATTCGCTGCAGATTATCAAGCCGCTGATCGAAGGCCGCAGCGTGACGTACAACGGCGAATTTCACCGTGCTGAAAACGCCGCATTACTGCCGAAATCGACGGCTGGTACGCCGCCGATTCTTATAGGAACCCTAAAAGGCAAGCCGCGAATGTCGCGCCTTACCGCGCAATACGCGGACATGTGGAACTGCATGATCGCGTTCGGCGACTGCGCCGCTGCGACATATGATCAGGCCTGGGCGCCGATTCGCGATGCTTGTGAACGTTTCGGTCGCGACCCGGCAAGTTTATCGCAGGGCGCGACGGTGGCCGTGAATTTCACCGACGGTGAGTACCCCATCGTACCCACGTCGACGCCATTCAGTGGGTCGATTGAACAGATTGCGGATCGCTTTGCCGAGTACGCGGCGCGTGGCGTCGAACACATGTCGACAATCCCGCATCCCTGGAATGAAGACGGCCTCGACCGGCTGGCCGCTGTAATTGATTGTCTGCGCGCGT
>JBLFWZ010000126.1:0-12464 GCA_047611905.1 Gammaproteobacteria bacterium
GGGCAGCTCTCCTTGGAGAACAACGGCGGGTTCGCGTCGGCGCGTACGGTCTATGACGGCAAACCGCTCACCGGCGGCGTTCGCTTACGAGTAAGGGGAGACGGTCGTCGCTATCAGTTCCGCGTGCGGCTGGATGCACATTATGACGGCATCTCCTGGCGTGCCAGCTTTAACACCAACGAATCTTGGCAAATCGTCAACCTGCCACTCGGAGAATTCGAACCCGTTTATCGCGGCAGACTGGTTACGAATGCCGGTTCGTTTGAACCAGAGAAAATACGTCAGATCGGATTTATGCTTGCAGATAGAAAAGAAGGTGCCTTCCAACTCGATTTCGCGAGCATCGAGTTTTCAACCAGCGAATAAGTTCGATCGCTTTTTAAGCCATATGGCATAGCCAGAGCGGGTAAGCGGATCTAACCGGGTGATCCGATTCTCTTTGTCATACGTAAGAAGCCATATGAACGTGATGCAAAGTCTCCGATCCGCAAGCCGTCGCTACCGCCCGCTCGCTCTCCTCTCCCCACTATTGGCGGTCGGCTGTGGCGGCCTGCATCTGGAGGACAACGCCGGGGCCGTGCCGTGCTTCGATCCATTCAGTTATTTTGCCGGGCAGACCCGAGCTTGGGGCATCGTGCAGGACTGGCGTGGCCGCGTCGTACGCCGCTTCGATGTCAATATTGAGGGCACGCTCGAAAATGGTGAACTGCGTCTAGACGAGGCGTTTCGCTACGCCGATGGTGAACGCTCGACCCGCCAATGGCTGATCCGGGCGGACGCGAACGGCCGCCTTAGTGGCACGGCGAACGACATCGTCGGAACTGCCGCAGGCGCTCTAGCTGGTAACGCGATGCGTTGGCGTTATCCGATGGACCTCGAGGTCGGCGGCCGCAGCTATCGGGTACATTTCGATGATTGGCTGTGGCAACTTGACCGCGACGTTCTGGTGAACCGCTCGTATATCCGTAAGTTCGGGATTAAGGTCGCCGAAGTTACGATTTTTATGCAGAAATCGGACGGCTGAGCTAATGCACTTAGCGCGACTCGGGTTTTTGACTGCGCTGTTTCTTAGTGTTTCGGTGCCCTCATTCGCAACGACGTGTCCGTCTCCATCGAATCTCGGTGACTTCGTCGTCGCTACGTATGGAGATCGCATAGAATTCGACGTCCTGCGCAACGGCAAAACGATTGGCGAGCACATCACGACGTTTGACGTGGGGCCTGATGGCATTCGAGTCGAATCCAGAATGCAGCTGGGCATCACCGTATTTTATATTCCCGTTTACCGATTCGCTTACGAATCGCGCTCGCACTGGTGCGGTGATCGTTTGCACGAGCTCGACGCCGAAGTCAGTGACAACGGGGAGATCTCGAAAACTGCGGTCGCAATGGCGGGCGACGCTTTGAAAATCGAGCGCAACGGGATAGTTGTCGAGGGTCCGGCGGACCTGATACCGACCGATCACTGGAACCCCAGCGTGCTCGCACGCAGCGCCGTGCTCAACACCATCACCGGCCGCCTCAACGCCGTGACCATCGAACGCTGCAGCGCGGGTTCCGATCTGATTGAAAGCGCGGCGCCCCAGGGGCAGTGCTACGAATATGCTGGTGATTTGCAGACCCGCGTCTGGTATGACCCGGCCGGCCGTTGGGTCGGACTCGAATTCAAGGCTTCGGACGGGTCCTCTATCTCCTACGTCTGCCGCGCTTGCAGGGCAAAACCCATATGAACAGTTCGCAGCCCCCAGCACACGTATGGATAACGGGCGCGAGCAGCGGCCTCGGGGCAGCATTAGCGAACACCTATGCCGCGACCGGCGCACAAGTGGCGCTGACCGCTCGCTCGCGGGATCGACTCGATGCGTGCGCTGCGGCTTTACCGAGGCCGGGCCGCGGTTGCGTCTACGCCGCGGATGTCACAGAGCGCAACGAGCTATTTGAAGCGATTACCGCGATCGAGAAGATCGCACCGATAGACCTCGCGATATTGAACGCCGGCACGTATACACCGACGAACCTCGATGAATGGAGCACTGAGTCAATACGTGATTTATTTGAAATAAATTTCTTCAGTGTCGCAACGTCTATTGAACTGCTGCTGCCGTATATGCGCACGCGCGGGCGCGGACATATCGCGGTCGTCGCATCGGTCGCAGGTGATATCGGCCTGCCATACGCTGCCTCTTACAGCGCGAGCAAGGCCGCACTGAACCGGATCTGCCAATCGTTGCGTCCGGAACTCGAACGTGAGGGGATCCGCATCTCCGTGATCAACCCGGGGTTCGTCCGCACACCATTGACGTCTCGCAATACGTTTCCAATGCCATTCTTAATCGATGCCGATCGTGCCGCCGACATCATCCGAGACAAGCTCGCGCGTGGTCACTTCGACATCCGGTTCCCATGGCAGATGAGCATCGCCATGCGCCTGCTCGCTGCTCTGCCGGCATCGCTGACATTACTACTCACTCGGCGTATGTTGCGTTGATGACCAACGCGCTCGACACTTACGTTGCCGCCCTTCAGTCTCTCACCGCCGATCGACTAGAGGACTTCATGTTGCTCGTCGCGGACGACGTGCATTTTCGTGATCCGTTCAACGATTGCCGCGGACGTGGGCGTTACCGTGCCGTACTCAAAGACATGTTCGAGAACCTCGACTCGATTGAGTTCAGCGTAGACCAGTGTGCCTCGGCCGCGGCGCGCGCTGCGGATGATACACCGACAGCCCTGATCAAATGGACGTTAACGGCCAAATTACACAAAAAGCCGTGGCGATTAGAAGGTTGCTCAGAGCTTCGTTTCGGCTCGAACGGACTCGTGGTCGCGCACCACGACTATTGGGATGCGGCAGCGGGACTATACGAGCGATTTCCCTTGATCGGGAGAGTGCTTAAGTTGTTGCGCAGACGTATCCGGGTCGATCGAAGAACCCGCGTCAATACGACCGAACAGACCTATCGCGCCACATTTCAACGCAATGGGTAGCGCGACGTGAAAAAGCGACGGGGCTACAGTCCTGAACATCTTCGCAGAACACGGCGATCGTGTTTCTTCTATCGCTTTTTTCGCTCTTGCCATCGCACGCCACTGTCCGCGCCCTCTCGTATGTAAATCACCGCGCAGCGGTCTACGCGAGAAACTCTGCGCGGGCTGCGGGTTGCGATTTAAACACCCCGCCAAGTGCCAACGTTTGAGTACGCGAGTTTGTGTCCATTACGCCGCGCGCTTTCACACAATAGTGCATCGCATCGACGGACACCGCGACGTCGTCGGTTTCCATTAAGGTCTGCAACGCCACCAATACCTGCTGCGTCAACCTTTCCTGAACCTGCGGGCGCTGGGCGAAAAACCGCACGATGCGGTTAATCTTCGACAGCCCAATAATTTTATTCTTGGGGATATAAGCGACCTTGGCTGAACCGTCGATCGTGACGAAGTGATGTTCACACGTACTGGTCACGTCGATATCGCTGACTTTCACCATCTCGTCGACCCCCATTTTGTTCTCGATCATGGTCACTTTCGGAAATCTGGAGTAGTCAAGGCCCGCGAATATCTCGTCAACGTACATTTTCGCTATTCGTTGTGGTGTATCGCACAGGCTATCGTCGGCTAAATCAAGCCCGAGCGTAACGACAATATCTGTAAACGCCTGTGCGATTCGGCGCCGCTTCTGGTCGCGGTCGAGATCCTGCGCAATCATGGGTGTCTCCAATCCTTGTTCTAGCAGCGCGTTGCGCACGAGGTCAGCGGCCGCCGAATATTGAGATCGAAGATCGATTGTTTGATTTGCCAGTTCCACAGTCATACTTGTTTCCTTCAACTTTTGGTTGACGTGTCGTCCCACGGCTTAGCGCGAGCACCTAATTTCGTTTTGTCTTACTTAGTCCACTTTATGCAACGGGCCCGTAGCGATCGCCATGCAATGCGATGGTGTTACCGTGAGGTCGCTGCTAACTCATACGCTGCCTATTGCAGCGCGCGCCTATCCGTTGCCGGATGCGACACTGAGCAAAGAATTTTTCACAGCCCTACGCCGATAAACGTTCGCAAGCAAGAGGACTTCACGGCAACGGAAGCCTCATCCACTGTCGCCCCGAAGTGCTGCGACCGTATACGTTCGATATATTCCAACTTGGAAGGTCCTCGTTAGCCCTACACGATCTAATACGCCGTACGGGCCCGATCAGATCATGTGGCGCGAATAAAAGCTCCTTCCAGCTCAACATCGCTAGCATCAAGTTTTCAACCGGCGAATGAGTTTGAAAGCGTTTTTCGGCGCCCGAAGACAGAATGCGTAGCAGTGCAGATAAGCCTACTTGGCTGGGAGATCCAATTTTCTTTGTCATCCGTAAACGGGCGCTTTCTCCCGCACCACGACTATTGGGATGCGGTGGCGCTATACGAGCGATTTCCCTTGATCGGGAGAGGGCTTAAGATGTTGCGCAGACGTATCCGGCTCGATTGAAGAACCCGCGTCAATACGACCGAGCAGCCAGATCACGCCACATTTCAACGCGACCGGGAGCACGACGTACAAAGAGAGTAATACCGCCGGATCCGCTTGTGCCCCTTCAGCTGCGCCGCTCCCGCTGAATCCGAGTCCGGCGAAAGCCGCGACGACCGCAACGGCCAGTGCGAGCTTCGTTGCCATCGACCACAATGCGAATGCCGTCGCCGTTCGCCGACGCCCGGAGCGTTCGCGATCGCGCCCGAGAATGTCAGCCTGCAGAGAGGGCGGTAGTGCGAGGTCGGCCCCTAGGGTCATACCGCTCGCAATACAAATCCCGATGAACCACACAGCCGTCGATTGATCGAGCCACAGAACTTGCACGAAGACCAGCACGTTGAACGCGATAGCCGCCCGCCAGGCGCGCGCCTTGCCGTAACGCCTCGCCAACATCAACCACAACGGCATCGCGACGACAGCCGCGCCAAAGTAACACACGAGCAGACCGTAGAGATCGCTGTCATCGAGTTCGAAGTAATCTTGGACAACAATCGGAAACAGGACAGCTGGCAAACCGTTCGCGATCCCGTTCACGAACCAGCATGCCAGTGTCTGCCGGAATTCCCGAAGCCGCCAAAGATCGCTGATATCTGAGACTCTAACGCGTGCGTGATTCGTGCGAACCGCGGGCTCCGGCACCAGCAGTGAAAAACCAATCATTGCCGGGACGCCGAATGCAATCGCCGCAACGCTTAGCGCTAAGAGTGGCGCGACATCTGCGACACTTGGCAAAGTCGTGGCAAGCAGTGGCAGCGTTAGCGCAAGCAGCATGCCGCACAAACCTGCAGCCTCACGACTCGCGGTTAAGCGCGAACGTTCGTGATGATCGTGTGACAGTTCTGCGCCCCATGCCGTATATGGCACCATCAACAGTGTCCACCCCGTAAACAACACGATCGAACCAAGCCCCAGCCACAACGGCGTTACGGGCGTCGGGGGTAACGCCAACGCAAACAGACCGGCACCAGCAATAAGCGCACCCACGAGCACGAGGGGCTTGTAGCGGTGTCCGCGCCAGTCGATGCGATCTGCGATCGTACCAACCAGCAAATCGCTGGCTAAGTCGACGAGACGTGCAGCCCCTAGTACTAGCCCCGTGACTAGAAAACCGAGGCCGAGATCGTTTGCGTACCAGCTAGGCAATAGCACCGCCACCGGAATCACCGGTAGCGCGGCAATTAATCCCGGTAACCCGTACCCGAACACGACTCGCGGCGGCAACCCGCTCATCAAGCCGGCCGCAGAGGTAAGTGCGCTTGCTCCATCATCCGGTATGTTCCAGACGAATCTGAACAACGTCGGTCGCGCCGCTGCGAAAACCGGCTTCACAGTAGGCGAGATAGAAATGCCACAGGCGCCGGAAGCGGTCATCGAAACCGAGTTTGCGGATCTCGCTCCAGGCACTATCGAAACCGTCCCGCCAGTGTCTGATCGTCTGTGCATAATCGGGACCGAACGCAGTTCGATCCGTCACGCTGAGTCCGGCGCGACCGAAGGTATCTTCAAGTGCAGTCTTGCTAGGCAACATTCCGCCCGGAAAAATATGTTTCTGGATGAAGTCGGGCGTTGTGCGGTAACCGTCAAAACGCGACTCGTCGATCGTAATAACCTGGAGCGCGGCAACGCCGCCTGGCCGCAACAGCGCGCGCAGCTGTGCCGCGTAGGTGTCCCAGTACGCCTCGCCAACGGCTTCGAACATTTCAATCGAAACGATACGATCGAAACGGCCGTTGAGATCGCGATAGTCGCTGAATTTAACCCTCGCCCGATCAGCAAGCCCGGCACGCGCAAGTCGATCGTCTGTGTAGAGGTACTGTTCCCGCGAGATTGAAACACCGGTGACGTCAGCGCCGCGTCTCGCGACATACTCCATGAATCCTCCCCACCCACATCCAATCTCGAGTACTCGGTCGCCAGGCGCGATCCCCGCCATGTCCGCGAGACGCGCGTATTTGCGCGCCTGTGCATCGGCGAGTGGTTCATCCGGGTGGTTGAAAATCCCCGCTGAGTAAGTCATCGACGGATCGAGCCAGTGTGCGTAGAACGCGTTGCCAAGATCGTAGTGGGAGGCAATGTTTCGGCGTGCTTGTCGACGCGAATTAGCGCGTAAACGGTGTTGCAGTTTCGCGGTGAGGCGAGTGAAGATACCGAGACCGGCGGTTACGCCCCGATCCGCGTCTTCGTTGCAGGTGGCAAAGTACAACAAACCCGGCAGGGAGTCCGTATCCCAATCACCGGCAAGATACGACTCGGCGAATCCGATCGATCCGCCTGTTGCCAGTGCCCACAACGGCTTGAGATTATGTAAACGTAATTGCGCGTCAGGTCCCGGTGCGTCAGAGCCTGTATAACGCAGCACTTCGCCGTCCGGCATATCGATCGCGAGCGTACCCGCGCGAACCAGACGTCCGATCCGTTCAAGCGCGATGCGGGCGATTGACGGCACTAACCGGGGTGCGGCAGCCTCGGAAGGAGAGTGTTTCATAGTTCAGTTCCAATAGATGTCTGTTGATGGGTACACGCGTGGCGGACCAATGGGAAACCGCGCAGCCAGAGTCTGAAAGCTTCAAAATGGATGCCGGCAATGACTTTGACAGTCGCCGCGGGATGCGTGAAGGCCAGTTTGCGTAACCCCGCCGAGTCGAACGGCTGGAGGTTACCGTTGAAGCCAGCGTGCAACTGACGCTCCCCTTCCACAAAATAATCGATACCGATCTGCATGCGATCGTTGGACGTATCGACGAGAAATTCGTAGTAACCCTGCAGATCGAAAAACGGTGAGACGAACATGGCCTTGTCGCAACGTTGCCGGATCCGTACTCGCGTATCGTCGACCGGTGCGACGTAAGCAATACGTTCGCCGAACGTATTATTGACCTCATAGATCATTGCACCGGCGGAACCATCTGCGCGGCGACAAAACACGACGCTGATGGGGTTGAAAACGTAACCGAACATGCGTGGCATGGTTAAGATGCGGAAACTCCAGTCGCCACCGCTGTAACCCGCTTTGAGCAGCGCATCGTTAAGGCAATCCCGCAGCGTGCCGGGACTTCCCGTCCCATGATCGGCGTCACGAAAACTGAACCACGCTGGCCGGTCGATACCGAAAAGACACGATACCCGGTCGAGTTCGTCCAATTCGTCGAGATCGAGTAGCAGATAGAACGTCTTATAACGGAATGTATGGCCACGACCAGTGAAGCGGCGATGGTAGACGTCGCCGGTGTAAATCGCGGAATTCATGCACTCAATACGGCGCGCGGTCGAAGTTCGGGCGCGTCGTAACTACTCGGTAGTCGCCCATAGCCGCCAGTGTTCGCCCACGGACGCGCGCAACCAAGTTGCTCGGCGACCCACAACCCCGATTGCAGCGCGTCCTCGTGAAAACCGTGACCGAAATAGCTGCCACAGAACCAGGTCCGTTGCCGACCCTGGATCGCGATCGATTGCTCCTGCTGATACGAGGTTGCACTCGTAAAGATCGGATGCTCATAGGCGTAGCACCCCCGTGTCAGGATGGCGGGTGGATTGCGCGTCGGATTCAAGGTAACGAACAGCTGGCGATCCGTTTGCAAGGGCTGCAATCGATTCATCCAGTAGGTCACACACAGCGGGTTCTCGTCCCGCGAATGTTCGCACTGCAGGTAGTTCCAACTCGACCACGCTGCCCGCCGGCGTGGCATTAACCGCCGATCCTCGTGCAGATATGCCGTATTCTGGCTGTACTCGAACGCGCCGAGCACCGATCGCTCAGTCGCCGTCGCATCGCCAAGCAGCGCTAAAGCCTGGTCCGCGTGTGTTGCGATCACGACGTCATCGTAGCGTTGTGGATGGCCTGTGCCGTCGACGACCGTCACGCCGCGGGGATCACGCGTGATGGTATCGACGGGGGTATCCGCACGAACAGTCATTACCGCATCGTCAACTAGTCGCGACACGTATTCACGACTGCCGCCGCGCACGGTTCGCCAATTGGCCCGGCGTCCAAGGTCAAGCAGACCGTGATTATCAAAGAAACGAATGAATGCGTCAGCCGGATACTTAGCGATGTCTTGCCGCGATGCGGACCAGATCGCGGCCGCCATGGGAATGAGATGATCGTCTATAAATGCATCACAATAGCCTTCGCGCTCCAGCAGCTCATGCACGGACAGGTCCGCTGCACTGGTCTCCAGGTACCCTGGCGCAGCGGCGTAGAAGCGTTTTATATCACGCAGCATGCGCCAAAACCTCGGGCTAAACGCATTACGCCGCTGCGCAAACACGCCGGCCAGGTCCGACCCTGCATACTCCACCCGCCCGTTGTCGAGCGACACGCCAAACGACATATCGCTCTCGGCAGTGGCGACACCCAGGGTGTCGAACAGCGCAATCAGATTCGGATAGTTGCGGATGTTATAGACAATAAAGCCCGTATCGACGGCGACGGCCCGCCCGTCATCATCAACCTCGACAGTGTTCGCGTGTCCGCCGAGCCGGCAGTTACTTTCGTACAGCGTCACTTCGTGGCGCCGCGACAATGACCATGCGGCGCCGAGTCCAGCGATTCCACCACCGACCACGGCGATTTTTTTTACGGCGATAGGTTCGTTTAACATACGCAAGTGCTCCAGACGCAGATTCGTTACAAGGAGATACGCCCCACCGCGCCCGACGGATCACCACGGTAGGTGATCCAATCGGGCACCAGCGCCGTATTGCGAGGTATGCTTTCTGTAATGTCTGATGAACGTGTGAAAATGCCTGAGAATGTGATCCCCCTGACGGGCAGCGTCGAGGCCAGCAACGATGCCGCGCGGCACGCTGAGACTCTGTTGCTCGTTAGAGTACGGGAGAACGCGGATCGGGAGGCGTATAGGGAATTGTTCGATACTTTTAGCCCACGCCTGCGTGCTTATGCCCGGAACCATGGGTGCGATGCGGGAGCGGCGGAGAACGTGGTCCAGGACGTCATGGTCACTGCATGGACTCGGGCGCATCTATTCGATCCCGGAAAAGCCTCTGCGCGTACATGGATCTATACACTTGTTCGAAATCGTCTCATCGACCAGCATCGCGCCGGTGAGCGTCGACAGCGGGCCTATGACGGCTACGCAACCACGTTTTCGGCGTCGGCGACCGATGCCGACAGTGCCGAACGGGCCCTGTCCGGTTCGCGTGTCACCGCGTTACTCACCGAGCTGCCCGAAGAGCAGGCGCAAGCTGTGCTGATGGTTTACATCGAAGGTAAGTCGCACCGCGAAATTGCCGAACAATTGAATGTGCCGATTGGCACGATCAAGTCGCGTACGCGGCTTGCGCTGCAACGGCTCCGCAAACTAATGGAGGATCCGGCATGAACACGGTCCATCACCCGAGCGCGGCCTGGTTGCTCGATTACGCGACGGGCAATGCACCGCCATTGTTCGAGACTGTTATTCGCGCCCACCTCGGTGCGTGTGCTGATTGCCGAGACGAGACCGCTTTTGCGGAAACCCTCGGCGGCGAACTCATCGCGGCTAGTGGCTCGGTTACCGCGGGAACGCTGACGGCGCGCGATATTTGTGATCGCTATGAGCAAAGCGACGATGGCGGAACGCCGTTTTCCCGCGCCGACGAAGTCGCGTTGAATGGCAACATCGAACAATTCGTCGCGACCTATCTCAACAGCAGCATGGACGCGCTGCCGTGGAGGCGCCTTGGCGGCGATCTCGAAATCTGCCGGCTGGCCGAAAAGCACGGTGCCCACATGTGGATGCTGAGGGGACAACCCGGAACGATACTACCTGAGCATACCCACAGTGGAAGTGAGCTGACCCTTGTACTCAAGGGTTCTTATTTTTGCGGGTCGACCATTTTCCGCGCCGGTGATATCGAAGACGCCGACGAGGATACCGAACACCAGCCCGTGATCACGCGCGATGGTGAATGTATATGCCTCGCAGTGACGGAGGGAAACCTGCGCTTCAAAAAACTCTTGCCGCGTCTCGTCCAGCCATTTATCGGTATTTGACGCCTGCCTTAAAGCTATCACATTGTCGCGATTACATGGCCGCTAATTAATTATTTGGAGTTTGGGCCCATGAGGTAAAAAAAAAGCGGGGCCGGACAGGATTGCTAAATGATGTGAGCATCAAGTTCGTCATTTTTAACTAACTCGAAGAGTTTTAATTTATGTTGATTCCCTGCCAAATGAGTTTTCGGGAGCCCTCGCCAAGAATACTCGCTGATGTTCGCATGACCGGTCTTTAGGTTTAGACGAAGGGGCCGCCGACGTGCGAGGCTGCGTTCTCAATCGCAGAGTAACTCCTAGATTCCAAGCGCCTGGTAGTCGAGTGTAATGGCCTGCAGATCGGCCAAGTTGTTGTAATAACGTAAGCGCGATTCAAGGTTCCGCACCCTGGCGTCGGCGCTACGCTCCTCGCGCAAGTTGACGAGGAAAAAATCACTTGCACCGGCCGCGAACCGCTTCCTTTCGGCATCAACCATTTGCTGCGCCTGTTCGGCTTCCTCATGCGTAATGTCGACGAGGTCACGCGAAGCGTTGATGTTCGTGCTCAGGCGCGTGACATCGTTGGACAGGCGGTCTTGGACTAGGCGGCGTTCTAGCGCCAGTTGACGCAGACGTGCATGTGACTGGGATACCAGACCCGTGCCGCGGCGACGTTCCAGTGGGATGGATATTTCGAGGTTAACAATGGCGTCGAATCCTTCGCGGGTGCGACTGCCGCTGCCAACATCGTGCGCCGCCTTGAGGCCAAGATCGATACGCGGCTTCAGTTCGTTCTCTGCCAACAACAAGCGCTCGCGTTCGATCGTCGTCAGATTATCAATTCGCAGCAGCTCCGGCCGTTGCCCAAGAACGCGCTCGACCAAGGCGTCGGCATCGGCAACCAACGGCTCGAGGTGCGGAAACTCGTTCGGTAGTTGTTCCGCTAGCGGTTTCAATGGAGCTCCGTCGGCGTCGCGCAGGTAAAGCGACAAATCGATGGCAGCAACGCTGAAGTCACGTTCGGCGCCGGTTAGCAACGCCTGCCGTCGTAGCAGGTTCTGACGGTTTTCGACCACGTATATGGCCGCCACATCACCTTCGCGGGCGCGACGTTCCAGTCCGCTGATGCGATCCTCGGCTAGTCCGAGCAAATTCTGATACACAACCAAGCGTTGCCCAGCGGCTAGCCACGCCCAATAGGCACGCGCCGCATTACGCTGAGTCGTTAATCGAGCCAGCACAAGATCGATCTCGGCTTCGCGTAGGCTGAGTTCCGCGTTGCTCACTGCGAACCGCTGCGCGTCGATGGCGCGGTCGCGCCACAACGAAAAAACCACACCAAGGCTGAATTCGCCTCCGTTATTGGTCACGAGTTCTTGCTCGTAGATGGGAAAATCATCATTCGAAACGCGGTAGCCAGCGTAGACTTTTGCATTCGAGGATGGCAATCGTTTGGTTAAGCGATTATCGAGTGCCGCACCGTCGTAAAATCCATCGGCCCAGATCAAACCGTCCTGCTCGAGTGCAAGGTCAAAGGGGTTTCGGGGACAGTACATTTAATTCGCATTCGCGCAGGCCGCAATTAAATATACGGCCCCCGAAATTCCCTCGCAGCAACGGTAAAAAAAAGGTGTAGGCAACCGTAAGAACGGCAGCAAGTACTTGGAATATGCGTTTATGGAGGCGGCCCATTATGATGAAAAATCTTGACTCTGAGTTATCTGGAACGGGTTGGGTACCGACGATTTTGTGGGACATCGACGATGCCACGGGCGCAATGACTACCCCGAAAGACCAGCAGGCAAGCCTCAAACCTGATCGGTGACTGAGGCACTTTTCCATAAACAAAGTAACTCACAACACCAAGACCGCGGACGCACGGTCCAAGCATTATCACGAAAACCAAGGAGCGAGTCGCTCAGTGATCTACGCGTCCGCTTGACCGGCTACCGCTAATGGGCGTCACATTTTCCTTCA
>JBLFWZ010000127.1:0-12453 GCA_047611905.1 Gammaproteobacteria bacterium
ATCGAAGTCGCCAAAGAACGAATCGAACGACTGATCGATTACGTACAAGGGCAACGTGCTCGGCGCGAACGAATCGCCATCGTTAAAGAAGAGGTAATAAAGCACGAGCAGCGCGAACCGGTGCATATCGAGCCGGTCATTCGAGAAATACCACCGGGTGATCGTATCGAA
The DNA here is from genome assembly GCA_047611905.1 of Gammaproteobacteria bacterium. GTDB lineage: Bacteria > Pseudomonadota > Gammaproteobacteria > UBA11873. Next base: position 172 of record JBLFWZ010000127.1, read on the forward strand.
AAAGAAAAGCAAACGATTTTGTTCAAGGGTGCGCAGAATTCTGCTCTTCCAGCTTTGAACTTGCTCGATGAACCGGTGGTTGCCATCGGCGGGTATTCAAGTGCCGCGCTCGAAGCGATGTCGCGACAAGTTGAATTAAAACTCAAAGATTTCGGCATCGATGTCGAGGTCGTTGCTGTCCATCCAGGGCCCGTCATCACACGTTTCGAACTACTACCCGCGCCAGGCGTGAAAGCGAGTCGAATCACAAACTTGTCGAAGGATTTGGCGCGTTCACTGTCGACTATCAGCGTGCGCGTTGTCGAAGTAATCCCGGGTAAATCAGTGATCGGCTTGGAGATCCCGAACGAACATCGCGAAATTGTGAGTTTGAGCGAAATCTTGAACTCAAAAGAGTACGACGCGAGTAATTCCCACTTGACCTTATCGTTAGGCAAGGACATTGGCGGTAAGCCGGCGGTGGTGGATTTGGGCCGAATGCCGCATCTGCTGGTCGCCGGAACGACCGGTGCGGGCAAATCAGTCGCGCTGAACGCAATGATTCTGAGCCTGCTCTATAAGTCCACCCCGACCGACGTCCGTCTCATTATGATTGATCCAAAAATGTTGGAACTGTCCGTCTATGACGGCATACCGGCATTGTTGGCTCCAGTTGTGACTGACATGAAAGAGGCAGCCAACGCGCTGCGTTGGTGTGTCGCCGAAATGGAGCGACGTTACCGCCTGATGGCAGCGCTTGGCGTGCGCAACATCAGTGGCTACAACCGCAAAGTCGAAGACGCCATCAAGGCGGGCAACCCAATCGATGATCCGATATTTAAAATGATCATCGAAGACGAGAAGTGCCCAACATTACAATCATTACCGTACATCGTGGTCATCGTAGATGAACTGGCCGACATGATGATGACGGTCGGCAAAAAGGTCGAAGAGTTAATCGCTAGGCTGGCGCAAAAAGCGCGAGCCGCGGGGATTCACCTGATACTCGCCACGCAGCGTCCATCAGTGGACGTCATCACGGGATTAATCAAAGCGAATATTCCGTCGCGTATTGCGTTTCAAGTGTCCTCGAGAATCGATTCGCGAACAATTTTGGATCAGATGGGTGCCGAAACCTTACTCGGGCACGGCGACATGCTTTATTTGCCACCCGGCACTGCGATTCCGCTACGCGTACACGGCGCGTTTGTCTCGGATCAGGAAGTACACAAAGTTGTCGACCAACTCAAGCAAAACGGTACGCCAGAATACGTTGAGGATATTTTATCGGGACCTAGCGAAGGTTCGGAACTGGGCGGCAGCGGTTTTGATGACGACTCAAACGAAGAGATGGACGAGTTGTACGATAAAGCGCTGGCGATCGTTACGGAGTCCAGACGTGCGTCGATATCAGGTATCCAACGGCGACTAAAAATCGGTTACAACCGAGCCGCACGAATGGTTGAAGAGATGGAACGCGCCGGTGTTGTTGGTGAGTTACAATCCAACGGTTCGCGCGAGGTTTTAGCGCCCCCACCCCCTAAAGACTGACGGTACTGTTTTGCGAGAATTTCTTTCATCCATCGTAGTCATCGGTTTGTGCGTATCCGGATTCAGCGTTAACGCCGAACAAGCAACGGCTGGACGCGCGCGTCTGACGAATTTCCTGTCCGAATTGACGACCTTGCGCGGGCATTTCCAACAGCAGCTGTTCGACGAGTACGGTGAGTTGATGGAAAGCGCCGAGGGCGACGTAATTATTTCGAAGCCAGGGAAATTTCGCTGGGAATATCAACAACCCTACCACCAGATTATCGTGACGAACGGTGCGACGATCTGGATCTACGATGCCGATCTAGAGCAAGTTAGCGTTAATCCGTTTACCAACGATGGCGGCAGTTCGCCTGCGGCCCTGTTAAGTGGAGATCTTGATATTGAACAGCACTTCACGAGCGTCGATAGTGCCGGCGAAGGCGACATTATTTGGGTCTCGCTGACGCCACGCGATGCGGGCGCGACATATCATGGCATTGATCTCGGGCTTACCTCGACCGGACTGTCTGGTATGAAGCTCCGCGATAACCTGAATCAGCTAACGTCTATCGCGTTCAGCGAAATTGAACGCAATAGTGACGTGGCAGACACGGAGTTTGAATTTGTGCCGCCAGCTGGGGTGGATGTGATCAGCGGGACAGGCGATTAATTTGTTGCAATACTCAGCGTTTGATTTCGCTGCGGGTTCTGCTCGATGTCCAACGGAAATTATGCCGATCGCCCACTTGCCGACCGCTTGCGGCCGCGCTCAATAGACGAACTTGTCGGACAGGATCAACTGCTTGCCGATGGCAAGCCGCTGCGCCGAGCCTTGCTCGGGGAGACCCTGCATTCAATGGTCCTATGGGGTCCACCGGGAAGCGGTAAAACGACAATCGCACGGGTCATTGCCGATCACTCTGAGGCAAATCTAGAGTCTATATCCGCAGTTTTAGGCGGCGTAAAGGACATTCGCGCTGCGGTGGAGAACGCACGGCACGCAAAATCCGCCGACCAACGGCAAACCATTGTGTTCGTCGATGAAGTACATCGTTTCAATAAAGCGCAGCAAGATGCTTTCCTTCCTCACATCGAAGACGGCACGATCACATTCATCGGTGCAACGACAGAGAATCCGGCGTTTGAATTAAACAACGCGCTGTTATCACGATTACGGGTCTACGTTTTAAAGGCATTGCCAAGCACCGCAGTTCGGCGGGTCATCGATCGAGCCATCGAAGTTTTGGCGACCGACGAACCGATCGAAATGGACAACGCGGCACGCGAACTACTCGCCAACTATGCGGACGGTGACGCGCGCCGTGCGTTAAATTTGCTCGAGATAAGCGTCGCCATGTCAGACGATAGGGTCATTGACGAGAAAGTCATCGAGACGACGATCGAAGGCGGTTCGATGCGTCAGTTCGATAAAGGCGGGGACTTTTTTTACGACCAAATATCGGCTTTCCACAAATCCGTGCGCGGCTCGAATCCGGATGCCGCTCTTTATTGGTTTAGCCGTATGATCGACGGCGGCTGCGACCCGTCCTACATTGCCCGACGAGTGTTAAGAATTGCTAGTGAAGATGTCGGTAACGCCGATCCGCGTGCGCTAAGTATCGCGCTAGATGCGTGGTCTGCGTACGAACGAATGGGCTCCCCGGAAGGCGAACTGGCGATTGCGCAAGCGATCGTATTTTGCGCCTGCGCGGCAAAGAGCAACGCAGTCTATGTGGCCTTCAATGCCGCACGAGACGCTGTTTCGACGTCGGGTACGTTGCCTGTGCCTAACCACATCCGCAATGCCCCTACCCAAATGGCAAAACAAATGGGCCACGGCAAGGCGTATCGATACGATCACGACGAAATTGGCGGCGTCGCCATTGGGCAGCAGTATTTTCCGGACGAACTCGGCGATCCGATCTACTACAAACCCGTCGAAAGAGGGCTTGAAATGAAAATCGCAGAAAAGCTTGCGCGCTTGCGTGCTAAACCCAAATGAAGGCTGGCGGATACGAAAAACGGGTTCGGAGCATCTAATGAAAATTCTCATCCTAGTCGCGCTTGGTGGAGCGGTGGGCGCGCTGGCGCGCTACGCTGCGTCGTTAGGCATCCACAGTTTCTTCGGCAACGCATTCCCTTACGGTACTTTGTTCGTCAACGTCGTCGGCTCTTTCATCATCGGTTTGCTGTATATCGTGATCACCGAATCAGCCGCTGAGTATGGGCATTATCGGGCGCCGATAATGGTTGGCTTGCTCGGCGCGTTCACAACCTTCTCGGCGTTCTCCCTTGAGACTGTTCACTTACTTGAAGCGGGACAAATGTTGAAAGCAAGCTTTAACGTCTTGCTGAACGTTGGCTTATGTCTCTCGGCGTGTTGGGTTGGACTGACCATTGCCCGAGTGCAGTACTAGCCAGCTGTACGACTTCGCGCCGGCGCCCGTTATAATCCTCACCTAATCTTCCGGCGATGTCGCCGGAGTTCACTAAGTTGATTGAATCAGAACATCGTTATGCTTGATCCAAATTTGTTGCGCAATAATCTCGAGGTCGTGGAGGCTGCGATTGGTCGACGTCACCAAGTTGTAGATTTCTCGAAGTATCTTGAGCTCGAAGCTATTCGTAAAACCTTGCAAGTCGACACCGAAAGTTTGCAAGCCGAAAGGAACTCCAAGAGCAAAGCGATAGGCGCGGCAAAAAGCCGCGGCGAGGATATCGCACCATTGCTGGATTCCGTCGCCCAATTGGGTGAGCGGCTTAAGTCGAACGAGTCGGAACTTGAAGGGATCCAAGCTCAGCTCGCTAGTTTTGTCGACGAACTTCCCAACATTCCTCACCAAAGCGTTCCGGACGGCAAAGGCGAGAATGACAACATTGAAATTCGACGCTGGGGCGAAGCTCGTGCATTTGATTTCGACGTCCGTGATCATGTCGACCTCGGTGCTATCCATCAGGGTATGGACTTCGAAGCCGGTGTCACACTGGCGAGCTCAAGGTTTGTTGTGCTGTCCGGGCCTGTCGCACGCCTTCAGCGTGCCTTGGCGCAATTCATGTTGGACATCCATACCCTCGAACACGGTTATCGAGAAGTTTACGTGCCGTATCTTGTCAACGAGAAAACGATGCGTGGCACGGGGCAGTTGCCGAAATTCAAGAAGGATTTATTTTCCATTCCAGAACAAAGTCTGTACCTCATTCCGACCGCCGAGGTCCCCGTGACCAATCTTGTGCAAAACAAGATATTGGAAGATTCCGAAATGCCGCTGCGCTACGTCTGCCACACCCCGTGTTTCCGTAGCGAAGCAGGATCCTACGGTAAAGATACGCGCGGCATGATCAGGCAACATCAATTCGATAAGGTGGAAATGGTGCAGATCGTACGGCCAGACGACTCCTACTCCGTGCTAGACGAATTAACGCGACATGCGCAGGTGATTCTCGAAAAACTCGAGTTGCCCTATCGCGTGGTGGCGCTTTGCGGCGGCGATATAGGATTCTCTGCAGCGAAAACTTTTGACCTTGAAGTGTGGTTACCTTCGCAAGAAGTTTATCGCGAAATTTCTTCTTGTAGTAATTTTGAGGATTTTCAAGCGCGGCGGATTAAAGCGCGATGGCGCAATCCGACGACCGGTAAACCCGAATTAGTTCACACGATTAATGGTTCAGGTTTAGCGGTCGGGAGAACGTTAGTTGCGGTGCTCGAAAACAACCAAATGGCGGACGGGAGTATAGTTATACCAGAGGTGCTGCGACCATACATGTCCGGGCTGGAAACATTAAAGGTAGCGCAGTAACCGGTAGTCGCTAGACCAGAGAAATCAGTAAAACTACGAAGCCAATTACTGCCAGGATAGGCAAGACCACGGAGCGCCAGTCACCCGACTCGGCCTCAGGGCTTTCATGAAGCATGCGCTTGGCGGACGGCCAGATGAAGACCATCATGGCGATTACCAGAACGGCGGACCCAATCTTCATCCAATCCATGATCTTTTCTCGCAGAAAAAAGGCCGACCGCTTTGCAAGCAGGTCGGCCGTGATTCAAATAGCTTTCGTTTAGTCGTCGCCGCCGAAAGCGCCGAGAAGGTGCAATAGGCTGGTGAAGATGTTTAGGATGCTGATGTATAAGCCGACGGTCGCAGTGATGTAGTTGGTTTCACCACCATTTACCATTCGGCCGGTGTCATAAAGAATGAAACCGCTAAACAGCATGATCACCGCTGCCGAAATCGCGAGTGACAGGGCTGGAATTGCGAAGAAAATATTCCCTAACGAGGCGCCGAGGATGACTAACAGTCCAACGAACAGAAATCCGCCCATGAAGCTGAAATCACGCCGAGTCGTTAACGCATAGCCGGATAGTGCGAGGAAAATTACGCCAGTTCCGCCCAGTGCCGTCGTCACGATTTGGCCGCCACCTGGAACCGACAGATAATGTGAAATGGTAGGTCCAAGTCCAAAACCGAGCAGGCCAGTAAACAAAAATACGACACCGATGCCAGCTGCTGAGTTGGCAGTCTTAGGCAGTACCAACCACAAAATTGCCAGTGCCGCTAAGCTGCAACCCATGCTCACGCCGAATCCGACCCGCATATAAACGGATAGGGCGGCCATCAATGCACTGAACACCAAAGTCATCGACAGTAGGGTGTAAGTGTTGCGGATTAACTTATTGGTTGCCAAGCCTGTAGTGCTTGAGTGAGTTGCTGCATAATTTGTAGCCATGGTTCTATGTCCCTCCATTGAGACAGCTCGATCGATATCTGGTGCGATTGCTAGAGCGTACCAGAAAACACGTGTTACCTAGGTGAATATTATGGTCAATATCCGAAAATTCAAGTGTTAAGCGTCTCTAGCTTTCGCGATTAGTTTCAATCAGATAACCTAACGCGCCTTGAAGTTCCGTGAATGTGGGTAATTTAGGATTCGAGTTGAGCTTATCGGTTAGTCGATCCCGCTACTGGAGCACGAAAAGCGGTGCCCGCCCAACCAGATACATCGGTTGTGAGTAAAAGTCGCAAATCCGGGCGTGGGTTTTGAATTAGGAGAGGTGGCAGAGCGGTTGAATGCACCGGTCTTGAAAACCGGCAAGGGGTTATACCCTTCGGGGGTTCGAATCCCCCCCTCTCCGCCAAATTAGACAGCTCGCCTTGGCGGGCTTTCTAATTTGTTGAAGAGGGAGGTCATGATGAGACCCCCTCGGTTCGACAAATCGCGGCAAAGCGATTTGGACGCCGCAGGCGCCCCGCAGGGGCGAAAAAACGAGACTTCGTTTTTGAGTCAATCCCCCCCTCTCCGCCAAATTAGACAGCTCGCCTTGGCGGGCTTTCTAATTTGTTGAAGAGGGAGGTCATGATGAGACCCCCTAGGCTCGTTAAATCGCGACTTTGTTATTTAAACCCCCTCCCTGTCTGATGAATTTTCGGAATCGAACACACCGAACGGCTAATTCGCGTGGAGGGCCATCACTGAAACTCTCTCCCGTCGTTTCGAACTACTCAGATGTCGGAAGTGTTAAGTGCGACTAATTCGCGCGCGAGTTCAAACCGACCGATGATTCGCGCAAAGATTGTGCGTCAGCGCACACGACTTCAGTTAAAGCCAACAAATCTACCCCATATGGGTTACATAAGTATTACGAAACCTTTAGCCAATCAGAGTTTACTTCTACCTTGGCTGTATGCGGGCGGACCTGGATACCTTTGGAATCAGGTTGGATTTTCTCTAATTAGATAAGTAGGAAAAGTAGACAGGCGCTCCTAGAATTACGATGTCTTTTCTTCCGATGACAAAATCGACGGCAACTGAAGCCGAATCCGATAATTCTCGTGCTGAGAATAACGGCGTATTGCTCGCCGAATTACGCTACAACAACATTCAAAACTTCTTCGTCAGCGGCATTTTTGCGCTGTTCTTCGTGCATCAATCAGGTTCTAGGGAGATATTTGTTTGGTGGGCTGTTTTTGCCATTGTGATGCTAGTTCGCGCCGGCGTTCTGCGCTGGCTTCAAGCAGCGCAAGATGTAGAAGAAACACAACGCTCTATAGGTATTTACGTTTGTATCGGTGTCACCGCGTTGATGTGGGGATTCGCTCCATTGGCATCTGGTTCCGCGTTCCATGATCTGTCTTTTATTTTGGCCGTGTCGTGGGTACTAATTGTGGTGATCGGTGGCGTTAACGCATTCCATGCGGATCCGATCGCAACCGCGGCACTCGCCTTACCAGCAACCCTACCGTCATTATTTACGCTGGTCGCGAATCAGGACAGAGCGTCATTTGCCGTAGTCATGGCGATCGGGCTCACCTACGCCCATGTCACTGTCGGTAACATTCGCGCTCGTCGAGCGCTGCAGATTGAGCAGTCTTTGAAGACCGAAAATGCGGCTTTGCTGCAAAAATACGAGACTCACGCGCGCCTCGCGTCTGAGGAACTAGAGCGTAGACTCCACAACGAACGCGAACTTAGGGCCGCTCGTCATCGGGCTGAGCAACTTTCATCGCTCGATGGACTTACTGGAATTGCGAACCGACGATATTTTGATGAGCAGATAAAATCCGAGTTTGGGCGCGCGTTTCGCGCTCAGAAGCCGGTTTCTATAGTGCTATTAGACATCGATTGTTTTAAGCAATTCAACGATACTTTGGGTCATAGTGCGGGGGACGATTGCCTAGCAGAAATCGGTAAGGTTCTCGCTAAGTTTGCGCGCCGTGGCGGCGATACATGCGCACGATTCGGCGGTGAAGAATTCGTTTTGTTACTGCCGTCGTCCGATCATGCGGCTGCCATGCGACTCGCCGAAAGCGTCAGGCAGGCGATCGTCGATTGCGCCATTACGCATCCGGCGTCCGCGGTTGCTGACCACGTGACAGCGAGTTTTGGCGTTGCGACACAAACGCCTTCGGTAGAGCATACCCCAAGGCAACTCATCGAAGCAGCGGACAAAGCCCTCTACGAGGCAAAGAAAGCAGGAAGAAATCGAGTTAATTCGGCCGCCGCAATTTTCGAGCCGGCACAACTATCCGCCAACCCATAGAACTTTTATCATACGGCTCTTAATTCAACAGCTCGCGGCGTCGATCGTGCGCCAAATCGAGTTTTACGGAGTCTGCCAACCCAATGAATACATTTTTCGTCCTTCTGAGTATCGTCACTGGACTCGGGGTTCTCGCTTATTTTCGCGCTTCCCTAGCATTAGCGACGATTGTCGGTTCGCTAGGCCTGTTGGTGTTGACTAAAGTATCTGGCGGCTTGCTGGCCTCGTCGGTCGTCTTAGTCACGTGGTTACTGTTAGCGGTGATGGCGGCGTTAAACATTCGCCAATTACGCCATCGCTTTGTTGTCGAACCCGCGCTCGCATTATTTCGTCGGGACCTGCCCACCATCTCGTCTACCGAGCAAGAAGCGCTTGATGCGGGAACCGTGTGGTGGGACGCCGAATTATTCTCCGGGGATCCGGATTGGGAGAAATTACTCTCACTACCAGCCGAACAACTTTCTGCCGATGAACAGAATTTTCTCGATGGCCCAGTCAACACCTTATGTTCGATGATCGACGACTGGGAAATCTCACGCACCGGCGAGCTACCAGCAGAGATCTGGCGGTTCCTAAAAGACGAGGGCTTTTTGGGACTTATCATTCCGCGCGAGTTCGGTGGCAAAGGATTTTCTGCTAGAGCCCATTCGCGGGTCATCGAAAAAATTGCATCGCGTTCCAGTGCAGCAGCGGTGAGCGTGATGGTACCGAATTCGTTGGGACCAGCGGAGCTATTGCTCCGTTACGGTAGCGAGGCACAAAAGACGAACTACTTGCCGAAACTGGCATGTGGCGACGAGATTCCGTGCTTCGCCCTAACCAACCCGTTTGCGGGTTCGGACGCGGCTGCTATTCCAGATGCTGGCATCGTATGTCGAGAGAATTTTAACGGACAAGAGGTTCTCGGTATCCGCATTACTTGGGAAAAACGCTATATCACTTTAAGCCCGGTGGCGACTGTCTTGGGTCTCGCATTTCGTCTGTTCGACCCGGATGGCTTACTCGGCGACACGCAAGATATCGGCATCACGCTAGCTTTACTGCCTGCAGACCACCCCGGTGTGCAAATCGGGCGTCGCCATTATCCTGCGCGCCAGGCATTTCAAAATGGACCAAACTCTGGAACCAACGTTTTCATTCCGATGGATTGGGTGATCGGCGGGCAGGAACAATGTGGACGCGGTTGGCGCATGCTCATGAATTGCTTGGCCGCAGGGCGTGCTATCTCATTACCGAGCTCTAGTGTCGCGGGGCTTAAAGTGTGTGCACGTACGACGGGTGCCTACGCCGCGGTGCGTAAACAATTCAACGTTCCAATTGGAAAATTTGAGGGCGTGCAGGAAGCTATTGCTCGGATCGTGGTGAACACTTATCTCGTGGATTCTGCCCGTGGCGTCACCGCCGGTGCCCTGGATATCGGCGAACAACCTGCTGTTTTATCCGCGCTGCTGAAATACCAAGCGACGGAAAGATTGCGCCAATCCGTGAACGACGCCATGGACGTGCACGGCGGCCGCGGGGTTTGCGATGGTCCCGCGAACTATCTACTGGCGGCCTATACTGCCGCGCCGGTTGCTATTACGGTTGAAGGCGCAAATATTCTAACCCGTTCGCTCATCATTTTCGGACAAGGCGCGATGCGCTGCCATCCGTGGTTGCAGAAAGAGATCGCAGCCGCCGGCATGACGAATCTGTCCGCCGCCGTCGCCGCTTTCGATGTCGCCCTCTTCGGGCACGCCGGTTCGTTATTGACGAATGCAGCGCGCACCCTATTTCGAAACGCAACCGGTGGACTGATTGGTTCCGATCCGTCGGTTGGCGAGGCCAATTACTGGTATGCGCAACTCGAACGGGCGAGCGCTTCATTCTCGATCGTCGCTGACTGCGCCTTGTTGCAGCTCGGCGGTGCGCTTAAACGTAAGGAAAAATTGTCTGGCAGATTCGCCGACATCATCGGCGAATTGTACTTGCTGAGCTGCGCCTTGAAGCGCTTTGAAGACGATGGCCGACCAGATAGTGATCTGCCGGTGATCGAACTTGCGTTCCAAAACGGACTGTATTGCGTTTATGACAACTTAGACGAAATTCTAGCTAATTTACCGTTACGATCGTCCGCCTGGATATTACGTCGGCTCGTATTCCCATGGGGAAGGTGGTGGAGACGTGGATCGGATGAGCTCGGCGGACGGGTTGCAGATTTGCTTGTTACGTCGCGAAGTTTTCGCGATCAGATCTGTGCAGGTATGTATTTCAACGATGTGCCGGACGATCTTATCGGCTGCCTCGAGCATGCGGTAAATGTCACGGCCTTGAGTCAAGAAGCGGAAGACAAACTTAGAGCGGCTCAAAAAGAGGGAAAAATTCCAGCGCACTGCGCCAATGTCATTGGCGCCGGCTTGGAAGGTGGGATTATCACGTCGGTAGAGGCCGAGCAACTACGTGCGTCCGTGGTGGCGTTGCGTCGCGCGATTGACGTCGACGACTTCGATAGCGAGGAGCTATGGCGAAAGGGTCGCGCGCCTCAAGTGAATGCGGACGCGGCCTAGCTCAAATCGTCCGTCGTCCACGAACTTTCTAGCTGCACTTGCGTTGCTTGCAATAGACGAAATACTCGACATCGTGGACGGGAACGACAACGTAATCGGTACGGCGACTCGGGCCGCCGTCCATAGCGAAAACTACCGGCATCGCGCGGTCCATATCCTCGTATTCGACGCGGCTCGCCGAATTTATTTACAAAAGCGCAGCAAGAGTAAGGATAATTCGCCGGGTCTCTGGGATACTTCTGCTGCTGGACATGTCGATAGTGGCGAAAGCTACCGTGTGGCGGCGAATAGAGAGTTAACTGAAGAGCTGGGATTACCCATCGAATCGGATCTTGAGGAGTTGTTTAAGCTTGATGCGAAGCCTGCGACTGGATTCGAGTTCGCGGTTGTTTATCGTCACGAAACGACCTTAGAACCTATTCCGGACCCCATCGAGATTGCCGAAGGCCGATGGATTGACAGTGACACGCTAAATCACTGGCTAGACGAACATCCCAACGACTTTACGGAAACGTTTCGCGAAATTTGGTCGATTTATGGCAGCATGCACACCGCAAGATAAACCGTAGCAATACGGATCGTAAACCCGGCTGCATCTATAATAAAACTATGATCACAATTCTTGTTGTCGACGACCAACGCTTAGTGCGCCGCTGCATTTCAGCGAAGCTTAACGCCACCGAAGATTTCGACGTCGTTGGGGAAGCCGACAGTGGTGAACGCGCGCGCGAATTTGTTCGCACGCAACCCATTGATGTTGTTCTGATGGATCTGAATATGCCTGGAATGGGTGGCTTAGAAGCAACTTGTCATGTCGCCAGTGGAGACCCCAACTGCAAAGTAATCGGGCTGTCTGTCTACGTGGACGGCCCGTATCCGCGTCGATTCATGGAAATGGGTGGCTCGGGGTACGTCAGCAAAGGAGCGGATACCGAGGAGTTGTGTGATGCCATCCGGACCGTCGCAGGCGGAGCACCCTATATCAGTAAGGATGTCGCGCAAAGGATCGCAATCAATGATTCGATGAGCGGCACTATCGACGGGGTGAACGCCTTGTCGCCGCGTGAAATACAAGTTCCGCAGAAAATTAGCGAAGGTCTAAATTTGGATGAAATCGCCCGCGCAATTTGTCTGAGCCCGAAAACTATCGCACATCACCGACGTTCGTTGTGCGAAAAACTTGGCGCT
>JBLFWZ010000128.1:0-12285 GCA_047611905.1 Gammaproteobacteria bacterium
AACTTCGGTATGCCGCGCCCCGAAGGGTATCGTAAAGCGATGCGTATCATGCAGCTTGCTGAACAATTCCAGCTGCCTGTCCTAACGTTCATCGACACCCCAGGAGCCTATCCAGGTGTCGGAGCAGAAGAACGCGGACAAAGCGAAGCGATCGCCCGAAATTTATTAGTGATGGCAAGCCTAAGAACACCAATCGTGACTACAATTATCGGTGAGGGTGGTTCTGGTGGCGCACTGGCCATCGGTGTGGCCGATCAAGTTTTTATGCTGAAATATGCGACCTATGCGGTAATTTCTCCCGAAGGCTGCGCGTCAATTCTATGGAAAAGCGCGGACAAGGCAGCCGAAGCCGCCGAAGCCATGGGGATCACCAGCGGCAGGTTGGTGAATTTGGGTTTGATCGATGGAATTATCGACGAGCCACTTGGCGGCGCCCACCGCGACTTTGATGCGGCGGCCCAACAGATCGGCGAGCATCTCGATCGGGCCTTGGCCGACTTGATGAAACTAGATCCGGACAAGTTGCTTTTAGGACGACGCGCTCGATATAAGGATTTCGGAAACTACATTGAAAAGTAATCGCGTTATCCGTCGTTAGGAAAGACTTTGCATCTCTAGCGCATGGACTCGCCTACTCTCTTGTCCGACCGGTTGCGCGCAAGCTTAGACCTTACCCCTACGCAGCAATTCATCATCGCCTATAGCGGCGGCGTGGATTCCCACGTGTTACTACATTCAATGTCGCGGTTGTGTTTCGATAGAAAGCAGTTGTTCGCAGTGCATGTCGATCATGGCCTGCACGAAGCAAGCTATGAATGGGCGCAGCATTGCCAGTCGACGGCACAAGGTCTTGGTGTCCCATTTCAAATAGTGACACTGAAGGAGCGTCCGGGTTCGGGTGTTAGCGTAGAAGACTGGGCTCGCAAGCAGCGTTATTCTTCGATTCTTCCGCTGATGAAGCAGGGCGATATCGTACTCACTGCCCATCATAGAGACGATTTAGCAGAGACGTTTTTATTACAGCTATTTCGGGGAGCGGGGCCGCACGGATTGTCCAGCATTCCTGCACGTAGAACTTTCGGAATCGGCAGCTTGGTTCGGCCATTGCTTGATGTTGGACGCAGCGATATTCGCGCGTACGCGAAATCGTTCGAGCTGGCTTGGATAGACGATCCGAGTAACGATTCCGAAAAGCATGATCGGAATTTTGTCCGGCATCAAATTATGCCGAAGATTGCCCAACGCTGGCCCAGCGCAACGCGCCGTATTTTGCACGCGGCTGAACTTCAACAACAAGCTTCGGCGTTACTGGATGAAGTTGCGGACGTGCGTCTCGCTAGCGCGTTGGATCAAGATCGGGGAAAAATTCGATCTGACGTATTTGTCGGACAAGATTTGCCGCGTTGCCGCTGGCTGTTGCGGCGCTGGATCGCGAACGCGGGATTTCCAATCCCAGATTCCGTCCATTTAGATGCCATGTTGAGTCTGGTGGCGGCACGACAAGACGGTCAACCGCGTGTTCGTTGGAAGGGCGCCGAACTGAAACGTTATCGGGAGCACCTGTATCTGTCTCGTCAGTTCACCGACATTGGGTGTGAGTATTTCAGTCGCACGTGGGATTTCGGTTCCCCGCTTGAGACTGAAGCGGGTCTGTTGAGCGCCAAAAAGAAGCGCGGTTTTGGGATCAACGCGGCCCTTGTGGCTAACAGTGAAGTGACTGTCCATTTCCGGCGCGGTGGTGAGCGATGCCGACCGGAAAACCGGCGGCACAGCCAATCTTTGAAACGTTTATTTCAGGAATGGGGTGTACCTCCTTGGCAGCGTTCACGGATCCCGTTGATTTTTGTAGGTGACGTGATAGCCGCAGTTGCTGGCATTTGTACGTGTGTACCGTATGCCGTGACACAAGACGAAATGGGCTGGGAAATAACGTGGAGCCCGTCGGCGGAGAAATCAAACTAACGGAATGCTGAAGCGAGCCAACCCTGCTCTCATTGAGTGTGCCTTTGTGCATCTTGGACTTGTAGATTTTGCGAGTGGTACCGATAGCTCTTCGCGATGGACACTTTAGATAGGGTGATTTTCTGTGCCAGTTCGACACTGTTCTCGAATTACTCGGACCCTCTTTCGCTGGGTTCACGTGGCTTGAGTGTATGAATGTACGCCGTCGCTTCTTGTTGATCGTATTCTTCATCGCGCAAGGTGAATATGAAGCCGACATCGCCTATTTCTACCCGATCGCTTTCTTCTAAATGAGCCATTTCAACGGGCTCTCCATTAACGAATACACCGTTGAGAGATTCCATATCCTGCACCGTGTACTGGCCTAATGCATCCCGTCGGATCTCCGCGTGTAGGCGCGACACGGAAGTATCGTTTAAACGGAGTTCGCTGGAGCGGCTGCGCCCAACTCGCCAAGGAGTCCGATCGAGTTGATGGCGAACGTCGTCATCATTGGCCGATACGAGATAGGCAAATGAATTCGCGTTGACATCTGTGGTTTGCTGGTCCGCACGCGCGCGCCGTGACACGACTGCATAACTTAGAGCAATCGCCAAAATCACGGAAAAAATTATCGCCGGCAAACCGTACCAAAACCTTGGCCAGGGAGACGGCTCGGTGGATGTCTTCGCCACTGGGTTTGGGAGCGCTGAGCTGGCCGTAGTAGCGGGAATATGTTCTAGCGGGGCCGCCTGGATTTGCGGCGCTTGGGGGACGTGCATTTTCGGAATCACCACGGGAACGATAACGAAAAAATCATCCTGCGTCGTTTGGAAGGTAAGTGATATATCTAGTGGTTGGGCAACCCCAGTTCGCGGAATTTCTTGCAAGTCAAAGGATATTCGACCGACGTTATTAAATACCGAATGGATTCGAGTAAAAAACGACTCTGGTACGGAATAATCAATCTGATCCGCTTGTACAAAAAGGCCCCCCGTCTCCTCGCTCAAACGTCTTAAGGTTTGCAACGCTACGGATTGCGAAATAGTCCGGGGATACCCGATCGCGGAAATGATGATTTTGCTTTTTCGTGCCGCACGAATTACGTCGCTGTGATAGTAGGCGAGATCTTCGGCAAGCCCATCGGACATCAAAATAATATGTCGATGACCGACGTCGACGCTATGCAGTTGCTTTATCGCGTCAAGAACGTTCCGATAAAGCTCGGTGGTTCTGCCCTGTGCTATTAGTAACTCTGTCGTTATCGCTAGATCGTCTTCGGCACAAGGAAACGGACACAGGAAATTGAGTTCGGAATCGAAAGCAGCTAAGCCGAAAATGTTTTCCGAAGCACCTGATTGAGACAATTCCAGGATATGTTCTCGATTCTTTTTAATCACTTCACTACGCGACGGATCGCTCGTGTCGACCAGGAATAGTATCGCGCTCGGCGGTAGCTTCTGTGGTTCTGGATTGAGCGTGCGAGCAGTTAAAAATCCGCCGTCGTGTTGCGCAGTATTAGTGACAAGCTCTGCGCCATTTAAAATCCGGTAATCGCAATCTAAAGTCTGCTGATCGGACTGTCGACATTCGATATCCATGTGCTCAGTAAGAGTCGCAGAATGCGCGGGAATGGACAATACGATGACCGTCCCGATCGCAAGCACCTGACTCGCCAGCAATACTGTCTTGCTAAGTTTTGAATACAAAGAGTGGGCCCAACGATGCACAGAAATCCGCACAATAGCGGCTATTTCTCCGGAAACAGCGGATCCGGTAAATCGAAAAATTCTATATCTACGGATTGCTGCCCGCCTCGGTTCTCGTCGCTTGGTCGTCCATTGGGACCGAGGTCTTCCTCAACCAATTCCCCCAATTGCGGCAGTCCTTTGCGCATCTTTGTACCAGCTTCGACCACTTTCGCGTGAAGGTTCGCGCTAAATGGCACTCGATGTGCGCGCGGTTGATCACGCCCGGGCCCTTTTTCTAAATTCGTTAACCACAAGTAGATGTGCCCAGGGTCGCCGGACGTCTTGTCGGGTTCTTGCACGGACATGGCGACCAGATTAAATCGTTCCGGCAACTTTGCGTTGGTCGGCCAACCCATTAACGGTGGGAATGAAAAGTAGGTAACGATATAAAACGCAGACACGAGAACAACGATGAGCGCTTTAATTCGCCAATTAAACGAGGCGTACAGGCAGACCGCGGCTAGTAATAGCGCGATTAAAACGTATGCGGCGACTAGCCCGGTTTGGCTTAATATAATCACGTAAGGTTCTCCGTTATCCGAACACCACTAAGCTCTTGTTGATATGACTGATTTGACTGACACGCCCTGCTTGGTCGATAACGAAACGTACAGCAGTTTTTTCATCGCCTTTGGTCTGCAACAATGTATCGCCGTAATAAACAATTTCTAGCGCGGGATTAACTTTTGCAACCTTGACGGTGACTTTGAGTGGCAACTCAGTTTCAGTCGCATAGTAATGAACGTTTATTATGTATTCCCCCGGTACGATGCCGCGAATTGTGACCACCTCTTGATTTAGAGGGTTTTGAATCTCCGTTCCATTGACGGTGATCGTATCGTTAATCTGCCCCCGGTCGTCGCGATCCAAATGAACTAGTCCGGCCTCTCGATTACGAAACCAGATGAGATTTCCATTCGGATCCTCAACCCAGGTGTCGACGTCATCTGGACTATGGTCAGCCCAGCCGATCGTAATTATGTATTCAGCCTTCGGATCAATTATGCCTTTTTTCGATACCGGGTTCATGAACATGATCGCGATCAAAAACAAGAAAGTGAATCCCAGCAGCGCATTAAACAACAAATCGGTAAATGGATCTGATGCAGCGCGACGGCGAAAATTGCTAGCTCCAAAAACCGACATGATCAGTTCACTTCGCTGCCGTTAATGCGAGGTTTTACCTGCAGTTCGGTAGCGCGGATCACCCGGTGCAGGAGTTCGTCGGCGCCCTTGTCTAGCACAAGATACTGCAATCCGAGGAGGATACTACCGACAAGTCCGGCTAGCGTGGTGTACAGAGCGGTCCCCATACCGCTACTCATATTGCGAAGAATTTTCTGCATGGTTGTAACGTCAAACGTATCGGTATCTGTCACCGAGGCGAGCATCATAACGAACCCGATAATCGTACCCACAAGCCCGAGTTTTAATAACATGTCTACACCAAACCATCCCAACTCGTGGGCCCCTTTGAGGCGTTCGGCAAGGGCGTCAACAAGATTCGCGTTATCCGAGGACACCTCTGCACCACCGGAGTCTCGATTCGAAATGACGACGTCTGCGAGATGTCTCGCCATGACACTACCCGGTAGTGGTCCGCTTCCGCCGATGACCAATTCGCCACCTTCGAGGGACACTGAACCCAGCCGCTTGGAACTAGACAGTTGTGCTGCGATCAACTCGGCATGGTTTAATTCGGTCGACAAAAAGAGCGCCCGAGTGGCGCAGTGAATGGTTCCGATGCTGTACAACAATGCGATAACCAGGCAAATCCGACTTTGGTCGCCATCGACTAATTGGTCTATGAGTCCTTCATTCCAAGAAACAACGACGCCGAACAGAGATAGGCCGGTAATCACGAGCCAGACCAATAACAGGTAATGGGTATTGTCTTGGAGTCTCATAGAATTTTTTGAGCGTCCTTTTCAAGTACGAAATCGACCATTTCGTGCATCATTACATTCATTCGACGTGCAAATTCATTAATGCGTGCGTTGGAGTGATT
Source organism: Gammaproteobacteria bacterium (assembly GCA_047611905.1). Lineage (GTDB taxonomy): Bacteria > Pseudomonadota > Gammaproteobacteria > UBA11873. Next base: position 5,701 of record JBLFWZ010000128.1, read on the forward strand.
CTCGGGTAGTCGGACAAAACTAATAACCGTTTGCTGTGCGTCGGTGTGTACAGTAATTCGACACGGCATTTGTGCGATGAACCCGGGGTCCAGCAATACTACTTCGAGAACGTACTCGAGATTGCAAAAATGGATAACTTCAATTTCCGGAATGTCTTCGTAACCGCGCTCGCGAAGGCTTTTTCCAATCTGATTGCGGGCGGTAATTCGGAAGTTAAGTTCCGTTATAGCAAATTCAAGCTCGAAAATAACGTCTTCAAACGCTTTTTCCGTTGTATTTCGTACGATGGATTGATCGCTAGACGCTGCAGGGTTTGTAAAACCCGATAGAACCGCAATCACAACTATGCGCAGATACCGTCCGAATACGAAGGAATCGTCGCGTTTCATTCCTTGATGACCACCTCGGTCCCGAGCGAGACAAATTGCCGCAGCTCGCTGACCTCATTGTTGGTTAGGGCGATACATCCGTTGGTCCAATCCAAATTCGCGTGGATGCGTAACTTCTTGTCGGTCTCATGCCCGACCCCGTGGATCCCGATTGCGCCACCGAGTGCAGTATTTTGTGGTGGCGGCCGGCCGCGTTTCTGGGACTCGATAATCCGGTCAAATTCCGTCCTCGAAATCACACCGCTTCTTAAGCCGTGAAATGCGTCTTTTACGTTCGGATAATTTAGCCGCATGAAAAAATGAAACTTGCTCTGCGCGTTGAACTCTGTGATTCGGTAGATCCCCTCAGGTGTGCGCTTATCGCCAACAAATGACTTATCACCGTTACCGCCGCTGCCTGATGCACCAACGTATTCGCGATACACCTCGCCACCAGTTTTAACTCGCAACATTCGCTCGGACTTGTCAAACTCAAGATGGAAATTCCTGGGTATGGGTGCTTTAGTTACATCGATCCCATCGGCGTGTACCGCCCAATGAGTGAGAATAAGTAAGACACCAAGTAAGGTAGCGCGATGCACAGCTGTTACAACCGAATCTAATTTTAAGAATTTATTAATGATGCTATCACATCGCACAGACCCATTAATTCTACGGTTACCGCCGAGCCGCGCAAGAGTACCAGGGGATTTGGCGTTTGAGGCTGCCCGGGCTATGTCGTCAAACGCGACGGCGTTTAGGATCCAAATATCGAAACTGCAAACGACGAGTTTTACCTGTGGTAACTGATTCGAAAAACCGCTACACGCTCGTGGCAATGGCCTTGCACTGGCTAATCGCCATGTTGATATTCGCCTTGTTCGCGATCGGCTGGTACATGGTGGACCTGCCTCGGGGGCCGGATCGAAGTGCAAATTTCGCCCTGCATAAATCCATCGGGTTGACGGTGTTGCTGTTGGCTGTGGTACGGATTTGGTGGCGGTTTTTCCACCGCCCGCCGCTGCACGATAGGGCGGTTCCCGCCTGGCGAGTGGCGGCCGCGCGTATTACTCATTTGTTATTTTATGTGTTGCTTTTTCTGCAGCCAGTTAGCGGTTATTTATCGTCGTCGTTCAGTGGATATCAAACCAAGGTCTTTGGCGTTCCTTTGCCCCATTGGGGTTGGCACGATTCTCCATTGAATGAGTTATTTACGGAGATTCACATTATGAGCTCAGTCTTGTTTGTGGTGTTTATTGGCATACATATTTGTGGTGCAATATCGCATGGCTTCAGTCGCAGTGATGGAGTTCTGCGCCGAATTATTCCGTGGTGAGGAGCGCCGTGCTAGAGGAGAATCTGGGCATTGTCGGTTGCTAGCCGAATACGGGCACGCAAAATATTACTGGGAAAATCCGTAATGAAATGACTCAAACGCGGCCCCAATCACTAAGACGCCTGTTGCTCACCCATGAATTTGCATTCTTGGTGCTAGTAGCGATCGCTGGCTCACTCGGCGGAGTGTGGGCATACTTTTGGCAGCAGACCTCCGAGGAGTCCATTCGTTTAAACGATCTAGCACACATTTCCCAGGAAATTCGTGCGGATTTTTTTCGCCAAATCGAACAGGTCACGCTAGCCCGCTTGCGCGATCGGCCAGAAGCCGACGCCGTCAATTCTGAATTTTCCAAGCGAATAAATTCGAGCTTTAACCAATTGCGTCAACGCTCGATAACCCGAGCGGAAGGCTATGCAGTCCAAGCGCTGCAGCAGGCTTACGGCACAATCCAAATAGAAATGCAGCGGATTATTGAAGATCCCGAACTGACGAGTGGAATGGTACGGATTAAATTGCTCGATCCGCTCGACGAACGAGTGCTCGTTGAAGGTTTTGAGAATTCGTACAGATATTTTCGTGGACTGATTAACCAGCAACTTGACGCACAATCGCGGTCGATCGAGCGTTGGATGCAGATTGCCCCCATCGCGTTGCCGGTACCGATTATCGTGGCGATAAGCTTGCTGTTGTTTTCACGAGAGAGCCTTAGACGAGGATTCGTCCGTCCGGTGCAATCTCTGGTGGCGGCCCTGCACAGTGCCGGAGACAACGTTCCGACCGTTCCAATTGACCCCCACGGAGTTTCCGAGGTTGGGGATATCGTTCGTAGCGTTAACGAAATGTCGCGTGAAGTGGAATTTAGCCGCGATGCCTTAGTTGAGAGCGAACGTCGAGCGGCATTAGGCTCACTGGTACCCGTCGTTGCGCACAATATTCGGAATCCACTCGCCTCAATTCGTGCGACAGCACAATTGTTGGACACTGAAGACGCCAATTTGGAAGCAAAGGAGGCACAACTAGCCATTCTTGAGACGGTCGATCGCCTCGAAAGATGGGTTAGCGCTTTAGTCTCGTATTTGCATCCTCTGAGGCCGCAAATGAACCTTATACCGGCCGCAATGATGGTAGACGAGACACTGGCGTTGCTCGAAGTGCGATTGGCGGAAAAATCAATCAGGGTGTCTAAGGACTCGTGGGACGCGGACCTGGTCGTAGACGTCGATGCGGATTTAATGGAGCAGGCGTTATACGCCTTGCTATCAAACGCGTTGGAGGCGACGCCATCCGACGGCACGATCATTGTCTCAATCGAACAATCTGATCGTGAGATGAAGATAACGATTACAGATGAGGGGGGTGGGATACCTTTTATTCCGCAACCCACTAATCTTGAACCTGGGCTTACGACGAAAATGCGTGGCACTGGCTTGGGGATACCGGTAGCGTTCAAAATCTGCAAAGCACACGGTTGGACTATTAGCTACGTGGTGGCACAACACGTTGGTACGACAGTAGTGATTTCCGCACCCCTACCAGATGCAACGAAATTAGCAGTGGGCACGACTACTGAGCGACCTAGAAGCTATGACAATTGAGAGCAAAGTCGATACCCGGCTGCCGCGACCGGCGCGTCACGAAAAAATACTACTCGTCGAAGACGAGCACTTATTCGCCAAGGCGGTGGCACGTAAACTAGAGCGCACCGGTTACGCCTGTACTGCAGTAGGCACGATCGCGGCAGCGCAAGCGGCGCTCGATGAGCAGGCGCCGGATCTCGTGTTGCTCGATATGCGCCTGCCAGATGGTTCGGGTCTAGATTTTCTGGAACGAATCGATGGCACCTTGATTCCTGTGATCGTGATGACCGCCTACGGTGAAGTGCAAGACGCGGTAAGCGCAATGAAGCTAGCAGCTGCGGACTACCTAAAAAAACCGATTGATCTGGAAGAACTCCTGTTGGCCGTGGAGAAGGTTCTTGCCAATCAGAAAGTCTCGACGCAACTCGCTAATTCGCGCGCGCGCGAAGCCCGCGGCACGGAATCTGTTGCCCTCGTCGGTACGTCTGATCGAATTGAGCGTGTTCGTAAACAAATCAAAAAATTTGCCAGGCTGTGCTCACCAGCCAATTCGTTGTCGCCGACGGTCCTTATTATGGGCGAGACAGGCACTGGAAAGGACATCGTGGCGCGACTACTGCACCAGTCTTCAGACCGTCGCGGTAATCCATTTGTACACGTCGATTGCGCCGCTCTTCCACCCGAGTTGATAGAAGCGGAATTATTCGGCCATGTGAAAGGTGCATTTACGAGCGCCCAAGGTGATCGTATAGGCCTGATCGAGATGGCCGAGGACGGTGTCGTGTTTCTCGACGAAATTTCTGAATTACCACCGGTTATGCAAGCCAAGCTTCTGGCTGTTCTAGAGCGCCGACGACTGCGGCGTGTCGGGAGTTCACGGGAATATCCCGTTGGTGCGTGGTTCATGGCAGCAACAAATCGCGAAGTCGAAAAAACAATTGCCGAAGGTGAATTACGCCGAGACCTTTTTTATCGACTAAACATGTTTAGTTTGAGTTTGCCGCCGCTGCGCGAACGCGGCGCCGATGTCGTGGAGTTGGCAGACTATTTTGTTGACCAAGTTGCGCGTCGACACGCTGTACGCTCAGTTTCGCTCAGTGCCGAGGCAAAACGATCGCTTTCAGAATACGGCTGGCCTGGAAATGTTCGCGAGCTTCGCCACGTGGTCGAACGTGCCGCGCTGCTGAATGACGGGGCCGTCGTCGAGGCAAAAGATCTACTGCTACCGGCAGGCTCACAAGCACCGGCGGTATCCGCCGAGATTGGCGATATGACTCTGGACGAAGCTGAGAAAGTCTTAATTGAACTCGCGTTAGATCGCTGCGCTGACAACGTATCCGCAGCGGCGCGCGAACTGGGAATTACACGCATGGCGATGCGCTACCGAATGAAGCGGCACGGATTACAGTTGTAAAATCGTTAGGCGCTTTAATGCTTGCCTATCCACCCGCAGCGGTTACCAAGCAACAAGTTGGAGCGACTTAGTGCTTAGGGAGCATGCACGTATTGAGACCTCAAAGTAGAATCGTTCTTGTGACCCTCGCGCGCTATACTCGGGCTAACTTCTATTCAATTTTTGGAGCATCGTCTAGCGCGCAACGTTCTCCTTTGAGGGCTGATGGCCGGGCAGATTCCGCCGCTTAGCACCCCTGGGAACCGAGTATCATTGCGCGACCCTTCGATTATCCAAGCATTGATCAGAGCTTCTTTAATTGGAATAAAACGCACTTTCTATCACAGGGGTGAGCAACGATGGACCATCAAACAGAACTAGAACTGGAAGCCGCGACTTTTAGACGATTACGCGACTACCTGCGTGAGCACACCGAAGTTCAAAATATCGACCTAATGAATCTGGCCGGGTTCTGCCGAAATTGTCTTTCTAAGTGGTACCGGGCCGAAGCGGAACAGAAAGGCATCGTCATCGATTATGACACCGCACGCGAGAGTATCTACGGGATGCCGTATGCAGTCTGGAAAGAGTTGCACCAAGCACCTGCGAGTGCTGAGCAGCAGGCCGGTTTTGAAGCGCAGCGCGACGCGGCAAAACTTCCTGAGTGAGACCGGCAATGGGGAGGTAGATATTGCCATTTAATTGCTTGTCCGGCGGGTGGGTTGTTTTGTTGCCGTGGGCTCGCAAATCTATCTCGAAAAGTTGACGGGCAATCGTGTAAATCCTTAAGTCATGCACTTGCATCGCGATTCCTTCGCGCAATACTCGCGGACTAGATCGATTCTAGGAGAGAAGCGCAAATCCTCGCTGGGATCCTAACCCCCCAGCGGAGGCGATTTGTCTATTGCGCGGGTCAAGGCCCTAGTGTCAGGGACGTGAGGATCTCGCTCGATGAGTAAATTGTTGAGCGAGTAAGATCGCAGATGCGGGCACCTACGGGTTTGGCGCAGATGTTTAACGGAAGGTCGGGAGAGGACAATGGAAACAGAGTCTCGGCGCCTCAGCGTGTTGGTAATTGATGATCAGCCAATTGTTCGCCGCGGAATCCGAGCATTACTGTCCGAATGGAGCGACATAAAGCACATTGTCGAGGCGCCAGATGGCGAATCGGGGTTTCGCGAATACGTGGAATCGGATCCCGATATCGTACTAACGGATCTTTCGCTACCTGGAATCAGCGGTTTCGAGACGATCCGCCGGATCGTCGCACGCGACGGCAGCGCGAAAATATTAGCGTTCAGTGATCGTGATGACACCGATTTTGTCACTCAGGCGCTGAAGGCCGGCGCGCGGGGTTATTTGTGCAAGCGCTGCAAACTCAGCATTCTGTTGGATGCGCTCGGACATCTCGCGAGCGGAAATATTTACCTCGAACCAGAAATAGCGCAGCGTTTGGCATTCGAAAAAACTCGCGGCCGCAATTCGCCGTTCGCGAATTTAACGACCCGCGAATTCGAAATCTTCAGTTTGCTCGCTGACGGATTGGCGTCCAGGGAAATAGGGCTACGGTTGTCGCTTAGCACGAAAACGGTTGCAAACTACGCAACCCAGATTAAAAACAAACTAGAAGTCAATTCGACGGCCGCAATCGTTCGTCTAGCAATACGCCATGGGATAGTGCGAGCCTGAATTCAATTCATGTTTTTCTTTTAAACCAGTCAACGCAGCGCAGTGCCGAGAGCTGGGTTCGGACTCGCGCAACGATTTGATTGAACCCGGACGTTTGGAAACGGGCCGGCCAATGCACGGCGCCCGAGTCGCCCACGCGCCACGCGAGATTTGGCATGGTAAATGTGGGCTGAATCCGCATTGCGACTCTACGTATAGTCTAATCGTCGCTAGTCAGT
>JBLFWZ010000129.1:0-12254 GCA_047611905.1 Gammaproteobacteria bacterium
CTCGTCAAGCGAATGACGGATCGGTTTGGTTGGCCACTCGAAATCTCGTCGCGTAGAGGACACGGAACCGTCGTTGAAGTCCGCTTCCCCGATGCCGAATTTGAGCTAATTCCCGATTTGTGAGCTCGACGCGAACGATATATTCGCCGCAAAATCGACTTTTCCCCATTTGACTTTCGATCGGGGAAAATCGAATACCTGATCGAAGCTGTCGAAGAATAAGAACCTAGTGCGCGGCCGGACGATGCTTGGTAGCCTATGCTCACAAAGTTGACCCAACGCACGTCCGCCTGAGGAATAACTATGAGCACTGATTTATCCGTCGAAGACTTGCTTGACGCTTACCGAACGATGAAGACAATTCGAGAATTCGAAGAACGAGTACACGTCGAATTCGCGAAAGGAGGGATCCCCGGGTTCGTGCACCTGTATGCCGGCGAAGAAGCTTCCGCGACGGGTGTCTGCATGAATTTACGCGAAACCGATTACATCGCAAGCAATCACCGCGGCCACGGCCACTGCATCGCGAAAGGTGTGGACGTGGACGGCATGATGGCCGAAATTCACGGCAAGCAAAGTGGTACTTGTCATGGCAAGGGCGGGTCGATGCACATCGCGGATCTAGATGTCGGCATGATGGGTGCGAACGGTATTGTTGGAGGCGGCCCACCGCTCGTTTGCGGCGCCGCCCTGACAGCCAAAATGAAGGGTCAAGGCGGTGTTGCGCTGGCGTTCTTTGGCGACGGAGCATCTAATCAAGGAACGACATTCGAAAGCCTCAATCTCGCCACCGTGTGGAAACTGCCGGTTGTGTTTGTGGCCGAGAATAACGGCTACGCAGAGGCGACGGCGGCGTCGTGGTCAGTCTCGTGCGAAGACATTTCAACCCGTGCGGAAGGCTTTGGTATGCCCGGGGTGACGGTTGACGGACACGACTTTTTCGCTGTCCATGAAGCCACTAAAGAAGCGGTCGATCGAGCGCGCAGCGGCGGCGGTCCGACGTTAATAGAATGCAAACTAGATCGCTTTTTTGGTCACTTCGAAGGCGACAATCAAAATTACCGTGCCAAAGACGAAGTAAAAGATGTCCGTGAGAACAAAGATTGCATTAAGCGCTTCTCAAAAACCTTGCTTGCGGATACCGCGATCACGGTCGACGATTTGGGGGCAATTGATAAGGAAGTTCAAGCATTGATCGACAACGCGACGGCCAAAGCCATCGCCGACCAAGAACCGGGTGCAGCGGATCTGCTGACCGACGTATACATAAAGTACTAAGGAATCGCATCGGTCGCCCGCATCCTGAGTTACGGGCGATTAAGCATCTAATTTAACGAGCAAGATTTTCCGGAGTTATACGCATGGCACGAAAAATAACGTACCAAACAGCGATCAATGAAGCACTCGACCAAGAAATGGCCCGCGATGAAACGGTGATCGTGATGGGCGAAGATGTCGTTGGCGGCACGGGCGCAAGCGGCGAAATGGATGCTTGGGGCGGTGTCTTAGGCGTTACTAAAGGTCTCTATGGTAAATACGGCGATCGCATCATGGACTCGCCAATCAGCGAGTCGGCCTTAGTTGGTGCTGCTGTCGGCGCTGCCGCAACCGGCATGCGCCCCGTATGCGAACTCATGTTTATCGATTTCTTAGGCGTGTGCTTCGATCAAATTTACAACCAGGCGGCTAAATTTCGCTACATGTTCGGCGGCAAGGCAGAAACCCCTGTTGTCATTAGGACGATGTACGGCGCGGGATTTCGCGCAGCAGCGCAACACTCACAATGTTTGTACAACATCTTCACCCATGTACCGGGATTGAAAGTCGTTATGCCGTCGTCCCCGTACGATGCAAAAGGCTTACTGATTCAAGCAATTCGTGATAACGACCCGGTCATTTTCTGCGAGCACAAAGCACTCTATGCGATGGAAGGCGACGTTCCTGAAGAGTCTTATACGATTCCGTTTGGCGAAGCGAACATTGTTCGCGAAGGTGGTGATGTGACGATCGTGGCCCTAGGCCGCATGGTTATCCAAGCCGGTAAGGCAGCGGACGCGCTCGCCAAAGAGGGCATTAGCTGCGAGATTATCGACCCGCGTACGACGTCGCCATTTGATGAGGATACGGTCTTAGAGAGCGTTGAAAACACCGGGCGCCTAGTTATTGTGGATGAGTCCAATCCGCGCTGCTCGATGGCAACAGATATATCGAGCCTCGTCGCGCAAAAGGGCTTCAGGTCATTAAAAGCGCCCATTGAAATGGTAACCGCGCCACATTCGCCCGTGCCGTTTAGCGGCGCGCTGGAAGATCTCTATATTCCGAGTCCTGCCAATATTGAAACGGCGGTACGTGCGACAGCCAGCTACTAAGCGTGTATTTCGATTTCCGAACAACGTTCAATTCTCGCTAGACACGGAACAAGATTATGAGTGACGCACAAATTATTCCCATCACGATGCCCAAATGGGGACTGTCGATGATTGAAGGGAAAGTTATCGAATGGCTCGTTGAAGAAAATACCGCGATCGCGCTTGGCGACGAAATAATGGACATCGAAACGGAAAAAATAGCGAACACCTTCGAAGCGCTGGATGTCGGAATTCTACGTCGGCGAGTTGCCGAGGCCGAGCAAACCTTAGGCGTCGGCGCGTTACTCGGCGTGCTCGCCAGTGCCGAAACTGCTGATGCCGATATCGACGCATATATCGAAGAGTTCCAAGCCAATTATGTGCCGCCAGAAAGCGACGAAGATGGAGACCTTGGCGCTAACTATGAATGGCTCAATATCGGCGATCAGAAAATTCGCTATTTGCGCACGGGTGAAGGACCGCAAAATATTATTTTGATTCACGGCTTCGGCGGCGATCTCGATTTATGGTTGTTTACTCAAGAGCCCTTGTCGACGGGTGCCACCGTCTATTCGCTCGACTTGCCCGGGCACGGCCAATCGTCCAAGGCGGTTGCTGATGGCTCGGTTGCAGGACTGGCTGAAATCATCGTTAAATTCATGCAAGCACTGTCTATCGATAGCGCGCATCTCATCGGACATTCGCTCGGTGGCGCAGTCGCGCTGCAAACTGCGGTGTCGCACCCGGAAAAGGTTAATGCACTATCTTTGCTCGGATCAGCCGGCATCGGCCGCGAAATCAATGGCGCCTACATCTCTGGATTCGTCGCCTCGGAATCGCGTCGCGATATAAAACCGTTATTACAACAGTTGGTCGGTGATCCGGGATTGATCAACCGAACAATGATCGACGACATTTTGAAATTCAAACGTCTGGATGGCGTCACCGAAGCGTTAACAAAAATCGCTTCCGGATTTCTTGATGGCGACACGCAAACGGTAGATTTGCGTGACTCCTTGGCATCGCTGTCGATGCCCGTTCAAGTGATTTGGGGTTCAGAAGATCGCATCATCCCCGCCGCGCATGCCGCAGGTCTGCCTAGCAACGTAAAGGTCCATATCCTCGATGGCTTAGGTCATTTAGTTCAGCTTGAGGGTGCCAGCGACGTGAACAAACTACTGCAAGCCTAGGCTAGCTGCTAAAACCTTGCGATCGACGTCGATGGCGCGGGAATACAAAGATAGGGATTTGCGCGCCTTGGTCGAACCGAAGCGAGTGCATCGCGACGTTTACACAGACCCCGATCTATTCGATCTGGAAATGGATCGGGTCTGGGGACAGAGCTGGATCTATGTGGGTCACGAGTCGCAAATTCCTAACCCGGGTGATTTCATCACAACGGAGATCGGCGCCGATCCGGTCATCATGGCGCGCGACGACGAGCATGGAATCCGCGTGTTATTCAATCGCTGTCGCCACAAGGGCGCTAAAGTCTGTGCGAAATACACCGGTAACAACAGTTATTTTCGCTGCCCGTATCACGGCTGGACGTATCGAAGGGACGGCAGCTTGCGCGGCGTCCCGGCGCGCGACGGCTATAGCGATCAAGGGTATAACGGCGGCGATCAAGGACTCGTTCCGGTTCCGCAAGTCGATGACATTCGCGGATTTGTTTTTGCGAAAAAATCGCCGAGCCAACCCGCTCTGCGCGCCTATCTCGGCGACGCGGCCCTCACCCTAGAGAATATCGCAGACCGCGCCCCGGCCGGAAGGGTCGAAATCGCTGGTGGTCGGCTACGCTATCGACATCCATGTAATTGGAAAATGTTCGTCGAAAACTTGAACGATGCAATGCACCCCATGATTACGCATAGCTCGGTCGGCATGGCCGCGCGCAACTATATGAAAACGCAACCGACCGATGCGGTTTATCCACGCGAAGCCGAGATCCTATTTCCGTTTGGGAGCTCATATGAGTTTTTCGACAAAATGGGGGTCACGGCGCTGCCTAACGGACATGGCTACATGGGAGGGACGAGTAGTATCCATAGTGCGTACTCTGATATTCCTGGGTACTGGGAGGCGATGGTTTCGAGTTACGGGGAAGCGCGCGCGCAAACGATCTTATCGTCCAATCGTCACAATACAATTTTCTATCCCTCGTTTACGGCTAAAGACGCGATCCAAGCCGTGCGGGTTGTGCGCCCTCGTACGGTCAATGAAACGGTCGTCGAAACCTATCACTTCCGACTCGTCGGCGCGCCAGAAGAAATGTTCGAACGCACGATTCTCTATTCGCGATTAATTAACTCGTCGGCCGGCATGGTTGGCCCGGACGATCTCGATTGCTATGCACGCATGCAAGAATCGTTGCAGAGCAGCGCCTCCGATTGGCTGGATTTGACGCGCCATGCCGACGCTGACCAAGGGTCCGATTCGAAACGCACAGCCACCGGCACGAGTGATCTCGCATCACGCAACCAGTTTAGTGCTTGGCTAGAACTCATGACGGCGACTGACTAATTAGTTCGATGCCAGTTCATGATTTAGCGCAAATAGAACGCTTGCTCTATGACGAAGCGGATTGCCTCGACCGAGCCGATCTGGATTCCTGGTTCGAACTCTATAGCGATGATAGCGATTACTGGATGCCAGTCGATCCCGCTCAAACGGACCCGCACAGTCACATTTCCTTGTTCTACGATAACCGGCTGATGATGGAAATACGGCGCAGAAATTTTGGTCATGCATTTGCCGCGTCGATGGAATACACCCTGCGCTGCTCGCATATTATTTCCAATATTCGGCTTGTCGAGCACAATGACCAATCAGGCGCTTGCCGGGTGACATCCAATTTCCAGGCCGTCATTTATTACAAGGAGCAGCATCTTTATGCCGGGAAATATACGCACGACTTAGTGAGCGTCGACGGCCACTATCGGATTCAACATAAGCGCGTTGATCTCATTAATTGTGACGCCGAACATGGCAATCTCGTCATTTATCTTTAGACCCATGCTGCAAGACAAGCGGGATGACTCAATGTGGGCGATAATCCAGTCCGCGCGCCGTCCACTAGTTTTCGGGAGCTGTTATGTCACTGTATAGAAACTTCGAATCTCAAGAACAAATCGACCTCGAGTATGACGTTGAAGTGAATGTTCCCGATTTCACCATCTACGCAGATATGTTCGTTGGTGAAAGTGAGAAAGTTCGCCAAGACCTGAACTGCATGCTCGACGTCCGCTTTGGACCGAGTCTAGATGAGACTCTCGACATTTTCCCGGCTGCCGATCCCGATGCGCCGATCCTCGTTTTCGTGCATGGCGGGTACTGGCGCATGCTAACTAGCAAGGAGTTTAGCTTTGTAGCGCGCGGACCCGTTACGCGCGGCTACACCGTTATTGTGACTAATTATTCCTTGTGTCCTAAAGTCAGCATCGACGAAATAACCCGACAGTCGCGTGCCGCTCTCGCCTGGTTGCGAACAACGGATCTCCGTTTTAATGGCAATCGCGACAGAATCTTCGTCTCTGGGCACTCCGCCGGCGGCCAACAAACCGCACAACTCTTGGGCACAGACTGGCAAGGCGAATACGGTTTGGACGAAGACATAATCAAAGGGGGTATTTCGATCAGCGGGTTGTTCGATCTACGCCCGCTTCGTTACAGCTTCGTGCAACCTAAACTACTTCTCACTCACGATACTATCGAACGTGAGAGCCCCTTGTTCCATCTGCCAAAAAAAGCACCGCCGCTGTTAGTGAGTGTCGGCGGTGACGAGTCCAGTGAATTTCGCCGCCAATCCAGCGAGTACTATGCCGCATGGTGTGACGCAGGATTAAGCGCTGAGTACTTCGAACAAGAAGCTAAGAACCACTTCACCGCAATTGAAGGTTTCCTCGATCCAAATAGCGACTTGTTCAAAACCATGGATCGGTTCATGAGCTAAGGCGAATGATCTGCCGGTCTCAGTTATCGGTGGTTTTCCCTTCGAATTGCCCTACTTAATTCCGATCCCCAGATCCGAACTGGCGCGCTATGTATTCATCTGAAGCGCGCGAACGTCGCCTGCAGCGAGCTGTAATGCTCATGGTGAGCGCGACCGCGTTTGCAAATGCATTGATGTTATCTGCCGCAAATGTCGCGTTGCCGGACATCGCACGCGAACTAAAAATGGACGCGGTGTTGCTCAATTGGATTCCACTTGCCTATCTCACGGCCGGCGCAATGTTGGTGCTGAGTTTCGGGCGCCTGGCCGACATGTACGGGCGCAAGAAGATCTTGCTGGGCGGCACCGTCGCCGTCATCGTTACGTCGATTCTTGCGGCGACGGCGACGAATGCAACATCACTCATTGTATTTCGCCTGCTCCAAGGTGCCGGGGCCGCCACCTCCTTGGTCGCGTTTATTTCGATCGTCTCATCGGCGATCCCGGCGGAATCACGAGGGCGAGGTTTTGGACTCGTCGCTGCGACGGTGTATTTGGGCCTGAGTGTCGGCCCCCTCATTGCCGGATTTGTCATCGATTTGGTTGGTTGGCGCTGGGCTTTCGTGATGCATTTACCGTTTGCCTTTATCGGTTTGTATGTGGGTTTGTGGGTCGTACGAATAGATTGGAAAGCGGAACACAGAGGTCGGTTTGATTTCCAAGGCGCCATTGTCTACGCGCTTGCGATTCTCGGCGTCGCTTATGGGATCGCGATGCTCCCAGCACCAAGCGCGATTAGTTTTTTTGTTGCCGGATGCTTCGGGTTGTTGCTATTCGCGAAGATCGAAATGAGGGTGGCCGATCCCCTATTCAATGTTCGCTTGTTTCGTTCGCATCCGTTATTCACGCTATCGTGCGCCGCCGCGCTGCTCATGTACGCTGCGAGTTTTTCGACGCTCGGCCTAATCAGCCTGTATTTTCAATACGTGAGATCAATGAGCGCCCAAACTACGGGCTTATTGTTGATGGCACAGCCTGTGACGATCGCATTGTTTGCGCGGCATGCCGGAAGCCTCGCGGATCGCTTTGAACCGCGCATTCTTGCATCAATTGGGATCGCAACAACGGGTGTTGGATTGGTCATGTTGAGCATGCTTGGGGAATCCACCTCCATTACCTACATCGTCGCGAGTCTCGTAATTTCGGGCTACGGGTTTTGTTTATTCGCACCGGTAAACGCCAGTGCCGTTATGAGTTCGGTCGAACCGATTCACTTCGGTACGGCATCTGCCGGACACGCGAGTTTTAAAGTTATTGGTCAAATGATGAGCATGGCGGTCGTGACATTAATCTTCGGTAGCTTGATTGGGAGAGTTGAAATTGGCGCGGAAAATTTCGATTCTCTGCAACGAAGTATTCGCCTAAGTTTTGCGTTTGCGGCCGCGCTCTGCGCTCCAGCCGTGGTGATCTCCGCATTACGTGGCAGTATCCGTACAGATAATTTAAGCATTGAGTGATGCGTCAAATGGGAGTGTTGGCAAAGATAATGCGCCGACCACGATCGCTAGTATCGCTAAGCCTTACAATTAGGTTTAGATTCTCGGATGGCGGATAGATTACGCTGCACGTTGTCGAATTTCGACCAGCCAAAATTCGCTAGATCAATCACTCGGAGAAGCCCTGTGAATCTATTTCGTGCGCTCGACGCCCCAGTATCGCTCTGCCTCGTCACGTTACCTGTAACCGCTTGTGATGTAGACCGTGATTGCGGATCCGGGGGGACGTGTATCAAACAAGAAAAACGCGCGCGCGGCGTCTGCTTCGATAGAAACTTATCCGCAGCGCCGACAACGACAGAAACACCTATCGAATTCGATCCGTTCTCGCCGCCCTATCAAAAACCGGCAGAGGCCGGCATGGTGCCTCGAGAATGCGCGGCCGGGATGAAATGCGTCATCGCCAGCATCTGGGGGAAATGCAATGTCGTCTAACGAAGCATCGAAGCTCTGGTATTACACCGGCAAAGTGCGTCCACCATTTGCCCAAACGCCGAACAACGGACAAGAATCCGTCTGGGACTATCCGCGCCCGCCGCGCGTCGAGGAAAGTACCAAGACAATCCTAGTGATGGCTCGCGATCGAACGCTCGCGCGATCGTCGCGTTCAATTCGAATACTCGAAACGGCGGGCCCACCAACGTATTACGTGCCTGATGCGGACGTCGATTTCGATTGTCTCGATGCTGTTGACGGTGAGTCGTGGTGCGAATGGAAGGGTCGTGCACACTATTTGCGCCTTGCGGCACCGCTTAAATCAGATCAAGCGGTTGCCTGGTATTACCCGGATCCTAACGATGAATTCGCCCCTATATCGAATTACGTCGCTTTTTATCCCGGGCGGGTCGCCTGCTGGGTCGACGCAGAACGAGTCCAGCCGCAACCAGGTGAATTTTACGGTGGCTGGATGACGAGAGAAATCGTTGGACCCGTCAAGGGCAAAGACGGAACGGAATCTTGGTAACTAGCGCGACGCTATGGCGTATTCTCAGCGATGAAGCGTTCGACGTCAGCCATGCGCAGCTTTCCAGGCACATGCGCGATGAGATCCCCAACCGGATTGAACATTAGATAGGTTGGCGTGCCCGTGAATGATTCTTCGGTAAGCGCAAGATAAGCATCCTGCAGCGCTTCCACTTCGACAATCCCGCTAACAAAAGTCATTGGCTTTGCGGCAACATAGGAGCGTACTTTTTCGACTTCGGCAT
Organism: Gammaproteobacteria bacterium; assembly: GCA_047611905.1. Lineage (GTDB taxonomy): Bacteria > Pseudomonadota > Gammaproteobacteria > UBA11873. The sequence goes on from JBLFWZ010000129.1 coordinate 9,044, forward strand.
ATCCATCGAGAGACAGACCAATTACTTTTGCGTCCGAAGAACTATGTTTATCGTGGAACGCCGACACGCTCGGATATTGGCTACTGCAAGTACCGCAATAAGTGGTCCACAACATCACCATCGTCCATTTTCCCGGTTCAAAATACGTCGACAAAGCAACGCTTTCGCCGGTTAAGGTCCGCACTGGCATATCGCTGCCACGCGCAAAGCTCTGCGCACTTAGCAAAATTAATATTGAAAACATCAACCAATTGCGCATCGTAATTGCCACCTTGTCACTCACCTTCAGGTTTATTCGTTTCATTTGGAGCTCCCACGAAAGCATAAGTTCCGCACAATCAACCGCGATGTGGTGCGATTAAGCAATCCAATTCCGATTCCGAAAAGCCTGCCGCTAGCCGTGCCGATCGGTTTAAGCGATTGGTTCGAACGTTGCCGAGTTCCGCCGCAACAATCTCCGTAAACGTGTCCTGTTGATTCAGGCCACGAGTCGCGCAAAGCCAGGCAAACCAGCGACTACCGATAGCTACATGACCGATCTCGTCATCGAGGATCTTTTCAAGAATTGCTGCTCCAGCCAAATCGCCGACTGAGCGCAGTCGTACGATCATATCAGGCGTGACATCTAAACCGCGCGCCTCCATAACTCTCGGCACCAGCGCCATTCGCCGCAACACATCGCCGCTGGTGCGCTCAGCCATATCCCAGAGACCGTCGTGTGCGGTGAAATCGCCGTAAACGTAGCCAATCGAATTCAAATGGCATTGCAACAGCGAAAAATGCTCCGCTTCCTCGGCTGCCACACTGATCCAATCGCGGTAATAGTCGTCGGGCATCCCATCAAACCGAACAGCGGCATCGAGTGCGAGATTAATCGCCGTAAATTCAATATGGCATATCGCGTGCACGAACGCCCCGTGACCCAGCTGCGATCCGAGCTTACGCCGAGGCAATTCTCTTGGATCGACGAGTTGCGGCAATGCAGGTCGCCCAACAAGTACCGCTTGGCACTCTCCACGTAGACCGTCTCGCGCCTCGAAGAGTGCGGCGACACCGGTACATTTTTTCGTCGGATCCGATTGCCTCAGGCAACGGGCGGCAGCATCGAGGAGTGTCCTTGGACTGGTAATTGTGTGTTGTTGAGTAACCAATTAGCCTATGCAACCCATGTTTGTGACCGTGCTGGAATATAATCTTACTGCAGATAGCTAAAGACCTTCGGATCCATGACGTGTGTGACTTGATAGCAAACGTTGCTTTGACCACAGTGAGTCACAAACTTCGCTAGCCTTGCGAACGCGCCTCGGCCGTCAAATTCGGTTCCGGGGACGCGTCACGTAACGAGACTCGCGCCGGTCCTTAGACAATAAAAACGCAATACGACTTAACGACACAATGAGGAAGCTGATATGACTGATTATTCGACGACCGTTTTCGCCGACAACTTCATCTTTTTAGAAGGCCCACGTTGGCATCAGGGCTCGTTATGGATCTCCGATATGTGGGCGCACAAAGTGCACAAAATCGATTCGAAAGGAAACGTCTCAGACGTGATAGACGTACCGCAACGACCTTCAGGTTTGGGTTTCATGCCAGATGGCTCCCTGTTGATCGTGTCAATGGCCGATCGTTGCGTGTATCGCAATGTCAATGGAACTTTGCAATTACACGCCGACCTCAGCGGATCAATAAATGCTGACGCCAATGACATGATTATCGATGATCAAGGTCGCGCGTATGTCGGAAATTTTGGCTACGATATTTTCGCAGGCGAAGATGCGAAAGACGCGGAACTCATTCTAATCGATCCGGATGGGTCACACCGGGTGGTTGCAACCGACATGATGTTCCCGAACGGCATGGTGCTGATGAACAACGGTAAAACCTTGGTCGTTGCGGAAACTTTCGGTCACCGGCTAACCGCTTTCGATCGTGACATAAATGGCGATCTAAGTAATCGCAGGATCTTTGCGGATCTCGGCGAGTTAACCCCCGACGGCATCTGCCTCGATATGGAAGGCGGGATCTGGATCGCGTCATTCGCGACCGGCGATTTCGCGCGCGTGGTCGACGGTAGCGAAATCACTGATCAGTTCAACGTCGGCGAACGCGCAGCCGTTGCCTGCCAAATCGGCGGGGAAGATAACCGTACTTTATATTGCATGACCTATAGCGGTCAGATCGAAGACATTGCGACGGGTGCTCGCTTAGGACGTATCGAAACTGTCACTGTTAAGGTTCCGGGTGCCGGATCACCATAATCGCGAAGCAGATATTTTGAGCCGTTGATTTAACCTGCCTGCCGCGCGGATAGCTGCGCGGCAGTTAGGCTTTAATCTAACTCCAACCGCTCGCGAGCCCAAACAATCGGTCATTCACGGTCGCGTGATATGCTGGCGCTGCGGAGAGGCGGATTCACACACCAACCGAACTTCCTTTTGACTAATTCGGCCTTCGGCGTCTCACGCCGCGGTAGCGACTGCTTTAATCCAGATGCGATTGTCGTGGAAAGCCGCGCCTCCGGTCGGCGCGATCGGGTCCGCACCCGTTAAGACGTTGATACCTTGGCCGCCAGGGAATGCGGAATTCGGCCAAATACTCTCGACAATGACGACTCCGTTCTGCAGCCCTTCGAACAACTCTACAGCCAGACTTAACTCGCCTCGGTCGTTGCCTAAGGTCACCATCTGGCCGGCCGCGACCCCTAGTCGTTCTGCGTCGTCCGGGTGCAACATCACCGTTGGCCGTTGTTCACGTCGCGCGGAACTCGGTGTTTCGTTAAACGTCGAGTTCAAATAATGCCGTGCTGGGGCCGTGACTAAGCGAAACGGCATACTCGCATTCGCTGCTTCAATACTGTCCCAGTGATCGGGCAATTTCGGCGGCATTTCATAGTCGCCTTCCGGACCAAACCCATCGGGGCCAAACTGGCTCCAATCCGGGGCGAAATGGAAGCGGCCGTCCGCGTGCCCGAATCCATCGATATAGTGCGCCTCGTCAAAGCTCGATTGGCAATCGATCCAACGCACATTCTCTAGTTCTTCCAACGTTCCCCAGCCGGAATTTTGTAACGTCCAATCGATAATTTCTCGTGACGACAAAGTGAAGCCGCGATGTTCTACACCTAGGCGCTGCGCGAGTTCACAGATTAGCTCGTGGTTCGATCGGCACCCATCGGGCGGCTCAACAATTTTGGGCCCAAGAATAATGT
>JBLFWZ010000130.1:0-12235 GCA_047611905.1 Gammaproteobacteria bacterium
CTGCACGTTCAATCCAGAATTAGCGACTGGAAAATTGTTAAAGAACTGGAAGATCTCGGTTACGACGCCTGTTGGTTTCCAGATACTCAAATGATGTGGTCAGACTGCTACGCAACAATGGCGGCAGCGGCTCTAAACACCTCTCGAATTAGACTCGGCACAGGTGTCGCTATCCCCGGAACGCGTATCGCGCCAACGACGGCACATTCCATAGCGTCGATTAACGTGTTGGCTCCAGGGCGCGTTTTTCTTGGTATTGGTACCGGCCACACCGCAATGCGTGTGATGGGTCAAGATCCCATGCCGATCAAGGAGTTTCGCGAATATCTACGTGTCGTGCGAGCGATGTTAAACAACGAAGAAGTCGATTATGAATACCGCGGCAAGACCACCTCGATTAAATGGCAAGAGCACGCCGACGGATTCCGCAATACCGACACGCCTATTCCGATCTATGTGGCCGGTAATGGACCGCTTGCCCTAAAGTCGGCCGGTCGCTATGGCGACGGATTGATCTCGATTTTTAACGAACAAAAAGATGTTTTGGAATTCAACCTCGGCAAGGTTCGCGAAGGTGCGCAAGCTGCAGGTCGGGTACTCGATGATTTCCATACGACAACGTTAACCACCGCGGTCGTATTACGCCCCGGTGAAAAATTAACCGATGAGCGCATAATCGAACGGGCTGGATCTTGGGTTGCGGTAGCGATTCATTTTGTCTACGAAGTATGGCGCTATACAAAAGACGACGCTGTCGTGCCCGACTATATGAAAAACGTTTGGGAGGAATATATCGACCATATCGCCAATCTCGATATACCCGAAGAAAAAGTGCACCAAGTTTTACATGAAGGCCATTGCAGTTATTACCCGTCGGGCGAGCGCAAGTTCGTCACACCCGAAATGATCGAAGGTGCGTGCATGGTTGGAGGTCCGTCTGAACTTGCCGAGCAAATACGTGACGCGGAAAAACTCGGTCTGAACGAAGTCAGTCTGCTGCCGCCGCTTGCTCATATTAGAGAAGTCGCGACAGACTTTGCCGAGCAAGTGATACCGCTGGTTTAACGCTGGGTTGCTTGGGGACCGCTGGGTCCTCAAGCAGCCACCGACGACCAGTGGGCCGGAACAAGCATCGTATAAACGCGCAGCGATAAGCGGTCGATTTCGAAGCTCCCGGAGGTCCCGCTTGTGGATAAAGAGTAGAGGCCTTGTCCACTATGCGATCGGCGCACCGTGATCGCTATTCGATCCGGCGAGCTCCGAGTTATCGCTCAGCCATTGCTGTACGCGTGACTCGCCGCCAGCCGCCCAGGATTTCCACGAGTCGATTTCAAAGCGAATCATCGTCGGATTGCCAAAAAACATCGGCGTTTCGGCGTACTGTGGATACTTAATCGCAAGCGCTCGCGATGCTTCGTCCCAATCGGCATGGTGTGTGCGATAAACCACCGCCCGACAAAATAGTTTAAGCCACCACAGGCTCGACCAATCTTCGCTATAGTGATCGATTAATACACAGACGTCCGGATGCTCGGCAACCCAAGTCAGCCGATCCAATTCAGAATTTTTCTTTGGCTTCCCGTCAATCGGCGACCAGAGCGCACCACCCGCTCGTGCAAAGACAAAAGGTAAAACCTGAGCATGCCCTCGAACATCGGTTTGCCCGAGGCGCGCAACCGGGCATTTATCGATCAGCTGTTCGACGAGTGATTGTGCAAACATTTGACGCGGCGATCGTCCGTATCAATCCATAATGACTTTTTCATCGACGATGACAAAATCTAACGGTTCCGTTAAGAAGTTCGCTTCATCGGCTCGCGTGCTCGCGTACTCCTGCGTTTCGGCCGATGCCCTCATATCCGCTGTCGCGTTAAACCAAGTCAGGGCAACTCCATCCAGAACCGGTTCGCGTCCGTTAGCGTACGCACCGATGCGGGTATGGCTCTGTACGTAACGTAAGACTTGGGGAATGGACCCACCAAGCGGGCCATGTACGTCGATCCAGTATTGGTGAAACGCGCCCGGATCCATCCCAGGTTTGCGCTTTACGAGCTCGATGTTCTTAACTCCGTCGCTCGGGATCGCACCGTCCTTAATCACGACATCTTCCGCAATAAATTCCATATAGGATGATGTGTCCATGAATTTTTCGTGATCAGCCTGGGTCGTTTTCAGCTCCGAACGTTTCGATAACGAACGCAGCGCATCGCTGTTCTCAAACCACAATTCCGCAACACCGTCCCAGGCGGGAACTCGATTACGGTAACCCGAAAGGCGCGTATGTGATTGAACATAGCGATGCACTTCTGGCATCCGGCAAACAATTTCCGCGTGTTCGTTGCTCCAGTATTTTTGGAAGTCTTCGACCGACAGACCCGCTTTGCGCTTGAATATGCTTATGACTTTGATCAACGTAACGCTCCCGCAAGTTGGTCACGAAAATCAGGATGTGCAATGGCGATTAGCGCCTCCGCTCGTTGGAAAAGATCTTTTCCGCGTAGACGCGCGACTCCATATTCTGTAACGACGTAGTCTGTGCAATAACGCGGTGTCGTAACAACCGCCCCTTCTTGGAAGTACGGAACGATCTTCGAATATTTTCCGTTCGCGGTCGTCGATGTCAGCGCGATAATTGAAACCCCGCCTTCCGACATGTTAGCGGCTTCGATGTAATCCAGGCTGCCGCCAACACCGCTAATTTGAAGCCTTCCGATCGCCTCGCCGTTGCTCTGGCCTTGCAAATCAATCTCCAAGGCCGAATTGATAGACGTGAACTTCGGCAACGACCCAACCTTCGGAACATCGTGCGTTACTGATGTCGGCGCCATCTCGATGCGCTCGTTACCATTACAAAATTCGTAGAACAATTTTGAACCGGCAAGCTCGCCGGCGACTATTCTTGCATCGCTCGGCGCCTTGTCGACGAATCGTTGCAATCCGCCGGTGAGCAGACCAGACCATAGATTAATTCCCGGCACGTCACTAAGACGCTCTAATATCTTGTCGGGTACCGCTCCGACGCCGAGTTGCACCCAAGCGGCATCGGGAATCAAGCCCATCACGTTGTCGACGATTTGCTCATCGCTCGCTTGACCTGCGGGTGTTGAATATTCCCACAACGGCGTATCAGCTTCGTATGCCAGATCAATCGACTCGAGTGGCACTCGACTTTGGCCGGCAGTAACCGGCATGTTGCGATTCATCTCGGCAATGACGAGCTTAGCACTCCGGATAAAGTCGAGATTCGCCCCGACAGATATGCCCAAGCTTACCTGCCCGTCGGCTTGCGGTAGCGAGGTCTGCACGACAACCGTATGCGGCCGAATTTCGCCCGTATCGCTCACCACTCTGTGAACGTCTGCGAGTCTTATCGGTACGAAACCAAATTTTGCACGGTCGCCTTCCTTAAACAGTTCGCGCGTATTTGCCGAAGCCTGCCAGGTCAAATAACGGCTATTTTTGCCGAGGCCTTTGTCCAAATAAGGGTATGTTCCGAACGAAAAACCTGAACATAGGGTCAGATTTGAAAATCGGCCGATGTCTTGCATCAGTGCCGTGTAGAAATCTGTCGCGCGGGCACAACCCGCAGGCATTATTGCGATACTATGATCGGGCATCGCCGCTACTGCATCGGCTGGTTTTACTAATTTCATATTTCGATCACGACTAATAATTTTGAGTTAACTAAATGCGCTATTTCGCCCCGCAGATGACAGCTCGTTCAAACCATTGAACGGCTCAGGAACGCAATTTGCGACCCTCGATAGGAACGCCACAAGACGTGCCGTGGACCGTCATGATCGCACCGTGTCGCCTAATTACCAAATCTTTGGCTGCTTTTATTTGCTGCTAATTTCATTGTTTCTTAGTACTGCCTATGCGCAAGCGCCTTCCATCGAAGGTCGGTGGCAACTCGATAGCGAAGCGAGCACGGATTCTGCAGATCAGCTTAAGGGCGTTCGGAAATCAAAAAGAGTCAAACGCAGCAATTCAAACCCGGTCGGCAATACTGGCAAACACAGCGACACGCAAAAACGCTATTGGCAGTACGCGAATGAAGGAAGGGAGTGGCAACGCAGCAGCGAACTAGTGCACGCAGGCCCCATCCAGCGATTGCTGGAATCGAGTAACCTCGAAATTGTTGCGAGCGAAGATGGGTTTTTATTCATCTACGCTGACGGTTATGAGCGTAAAGTCGTACCCAACCCTGGCGGTCGGGTATTTACCGCAAACGGCGACGAGTTAGTCGAAACACACATCGGTTTTACGCTTGCTTACTGGAAAGACGGCGTACTTGTATTCGAAACCAGAATTGCTCGAGGTGGCAAACTGAGTGAATGGGTCAGCGTCTCTCCTGATGGTCAGAAACTTAGTTTGCGCATCGAAATCGATCGCCGAGATTGGAAGTGGATCGCCAAAATTAACAGAATCTACGATCGAGTTAGTGGAAGTGATAGCTAACTAGGTTAGCGTTCCGATGCCACGAAAATGGCGCATCGTGTTTATCGGGCACAATTATTCGAAGTCGCGCCATTAGCGATCGTAGATCGCCTCACATTACGCAGTAATATTCAGAACCACTCATGTTGCATGGCCCGTAGAAACCAACACGAGCCGTCAACAAGCCCGAGGGATTAGCGGAGCGCCCCGAAAGGCACCCGCGACATCAGAACAATTTGCGTTGCGATTTAGCTTATTCAGCTTTATTTTTCTCTCGTTCACGCAGTTCGCGACGCATTATTTTGCCGGTCGTCGTCATCGGCAAACTATCGACGAATTCGATCATTTTCGGTACTTCATGTTTCGCGAGGCGACTTCGCACCGATTCCCGCAGTACTTCACCCAGTTCTGGACTTGGTGCCACACCTGGCACCAGGATCACGAACGCTTTTACTACTTCCGTACGGATCGGATCCGGCACGCCTATCGCGGCTGCCATTTGAACAGAGTCGTGTTTCAGAAGCGCGTCTTCGATTTCGCCTGGGCCGATTCGATAGCCAGAACTGGTAATAACGTCATCAGCCCGCCCGTGGAACCAAAAGTAGCCCTCTTCGTCCATGTGCCCAGCATCGCCAGTTATTAACCAGTCGCCGATAAATTTGTCGCGCGTCGCTTCTGGCTTATTTAGATATTCTAAAAGCATAACGGGGTGCGGTCGTTTGCAGGCAATATGCCCCTCTTCCCCTGGCGGTAATTCCTTGCCGTCGTCGTCGACAATCGCGCAAATCGTACCTGGCGTCGGTCGCCCAATAGAGCCCGGCTTGATCGGAAACACGTTGCCGTTGTTGCCGAGTATGACGTTGCATTCAGTTTGGCCAAAGCCTTCGTTAATCTTGATATGCAGCTCCCTATCCGCCCATTCCAGAAGCTCTTTACCGACCGCCTCACCACCCGAGAGCGCTGCACGGAGCTTCAGATCGTAGCGATCGAGAGCGTCCGGAACCTGGCGCATTAGTTTAAGCATCGTCGGGGTGAGTAGTGCCAACGTGACGTTGTGCTGATCGAGGACTCGATACGCTTCCTCCGGGTCAAAGCCTTTCATCGCACTCGCAATAACCGTACATCCGTGAAACCAACCCGGCAACAGAATATCCGCCAGGCCCGCCATCCATGCCCAGTCTGCCGGCGACCATAGCGTGTCATTGTCTTGAGGGAAAAAATCGTAAATGAATTCCAGGCTCGGCATGTGCCCGAGCAACATGCGGTGCGGCTGTACAGACCCTTTCGGCATGCCTGTTGTACCCGAGGTGTAACTGATCCAGGCGATGTCATCAGCCGCCGTGTCGACATTGGTGAACGTCTCGTTGGCGCCCTCGATAGCAGCCCAGAAATTGGACGCCCCTTCGGGATCACCATCGACCACGAAAACGTGTTCTAAGCTTGGACATTGCGCGCGAATTTCAGCGATTTTCGGATAATTTGCGCTATCCGTGACAACTGCCTTGGCGTTGCAATCATTGAGCCGGTAGACAATCGCGTCGGGTCCAAATAACACCGAAGTCGGGCTCGACACGATGCCCGATTTGAAACACGCAACGTGCGCGATCGCGCATTCCGGATCTTGAGCGAGTAGCAAGGTCACGCGATCGCCCCTCTTGAGGCCCCTCGCAATCAAAGTATTAGCAAACTGGTTTGCGTACTTTCGCACGTCGGCGAATGTGAACGTCAGTATTTCTTTGTTCTCGTCCTCATAGATAAGCGCCACTCGACCCGGATCCTCTGCCCACTGGTCGCAAACATCATTGGCGATGTTGTATCGTTGCGGAATGTCCCAGCTAAAAGAGTTATAGACCTCGTCGTAGGTCTTACCCGGTTTCAACATTCTCATCTTTCGCTTTCCCCAATAAGTGACTCAATGTCACGAGACTATACAAAATAAATCTCACCGTACACATACCTGTGCAACTTCTAGATCCTCGCGAATGCAGATGATATAAAGCGGCCTGCGAAAATCAATATGGTTCAATACGGTATCTCAGTTCGATTGTGCACATGCAGCATACTGGAACCATCACAAGCTGAAGCTACTAGAAGGCGAGGAAATAACCATGGCAGGGCTACTCGAAGCAAAAACTATCGTAATCACAGGCGGCAGCACGGGAATTGGTCGCGCCACGGCGAGACGCTGCGCCGAAGAAGGTGCTGCAGTCGTGATCGCCGACATTAACAAAACCGAGGCGCAAATTGCTTGTGACGAAATCAAGGTTGCTGGCGGAAATGTGATGTTCATCGAAACGGACGTGACTGACTCGGCCGCTGTTAAAGCCATGTTAGAAAAAACTGTAGACACGCATGGATCGCTCGACGGTGCGTTTAACAATGCCGGTATCGAAGGCGCGTTTACGAATATTGTGAAAATGACGGAAGCAGAGTTTGATCGCACTGTAAATGTCGATCTCAAAGGTGTTTGGTTATGCGTCAAACACGAAATCGAACAGTTCATGGCCCAAGGCAGCGGTGGCTCGATTGTAAGCACCGCCTCGGTAGCCGGACTCGTTGGCGCGCGTGGCGGATCTGCGTACTGTGCTGCCAAACACGGGGTTGTGGGCCTCACCAAATCCGTCGCCTTGGAATACGCGCGAAAGAAAATCCGCGTTAACGCCGTATGCCCAGGCGTGATCGAGACGCCGATGCTAGAGCGACTCATGTCCGAAACCGGCCTGGATCGTGCTTCGTTTGAAAATCAAGAGCCGATGGCTCGCTTCGGCAATCCACAAGAAATTGGTGAAGCAGTCATTTGGCTACTGTCCGACCAATCGTCCTTCGTGACGGGTATCGCGATGCCGGTGGATGGAGGATATACGGCGCTATAGGCTATTATGTCGCTGAAGCTGGCACTGTCGACTTCAGCGACATTTACGGGTTGCGATCTGACGCAACCCGTAACGGACAATTATCCTAAAGTATTGCTGCGCAGGCCCACTCCCATCGCATTGAAAATAACCTCCAGTATCCGTCGTGCGATCACCAACCGATTTGCAATTCGCGAACACTTGTCCACCGCGCAGCCGCCCCCGACGCGACTCGTCATTCGAGATAGACTCACAGTATAGAACTCTATGATGTCGACTTTCGAAGCACAGTTTGCAACTTGGGTTATTCGCAACCGTTGGCGAATCATTCCGTGCACCGTAATTCTTTTGGTCATTGCGATCAGCGGGCTACGACATCTGTATTTTGATAGCAGTTACCGCGTTTTTTTCGGCCCCCAGAATCCGCAAAGAATTGCCTTTGAAGCCCTCGAAGATACCTACGTAAAGAACGATAACTTAGTCATTGCTATGGCTCCGGCGAATGGCAAGATATTTACCCGCGAGAGCCTCACGAGCGTAGAAGAGCTAACTAAACAAGCGTGGCAAATACCCTATTCAAATCGGGTCGACTCGATTACGAATTATCAACATACCTATGCCAATGGTGACGATCTGATTGTCGAGGACTTGGTAAAAAACGCGGTCACTTTGAGCGACGGTGAGCTTGATAGGATTAGACGCACGGCCCTTAACGAACCCTTATTGCGATCGCTACTAATCCGCGACGACTCAGCTGTGACAGCCGTGATCGTGAACATCCAACTTCCTGGGCTGGATAACACAAAGGAAAACGCTGAGGTTATTAGCTTTGCGCGAAATATCGCGCGTGAAATCGAAGCCAAGCACCCCGGCACGAAGATCTACTTGACCGGTAACGTCATGATGAATAACGCGTTTCCGGAGGCCACTAAGGCTGACTTGGAAACCCTCATTCCGCTGAGTTTTGGCGTAATGATGCTGCTGCTAATGTGGTTAGTCGGTGGCGTGGTAGGAACCCTTGCTGCCATGGTCGTGTTCACGTTCTCGATTGCGGGCGCACTTGGAATCGCCGGCTATATCGGCTTCCCGATGACGCCGGTGTCAGCATCTGCGCCAACTATCATTTTGACGGTCGCGATCGCCAATTGCGTGCACGTACTGATCAGTTTTTTATTCGGCATGCGTCATGCGCTAAGCAAAACCGACGCGCTAGAAGAGAGCCTGAGAATTAACCTGCAACCGATTTGCATCGCAAGCGGCACGACGGTGGTCGGATTCTTGACCTTGAATTTTTCCGAAGTTCCGCCCTTTCAAGACCTCGGCAACATAGTCGCTATTGGCGTTGCCATCTCATTTTTTCTGTCTGTAACGTTACTGCCTGCGTTGATCGCAGTGTTACCCGTGCGCACGCCAGAGCCACGCGCAATCGATGACGCAATGATGGTTAGGCTCGGCAATTTTGTTGTTCACCGCCGCCGCCAGCTGCTGTGGGGAATGACCATCGGCATTGTTGTGTTGGTCGCTAACCTACCCCGTAACGAGTTAAACGACGTGTTCTTGCATTGGTTCAGTGAATCGATCCAATTTCGCAGTGATACTGACTTTGTGCTCGACAATCTAACCGGCTTGTACACGACCGAATATTCGCTGCGAGCCGAACACTCTGGCGGTATTAGCAACCCCAATTTTCTTCGCGAAGTCGAGGATTTCTCTAATTGGTTGCGTGCCCAACCTGGCGTCCGTCACGTGAGAAGCATCACCGACATTATCAAACGGCTTAATAAAAACTTACACGGTGATGACACGGCAATGTATCATTTGCCGAAAGAACGCGAACTCGCAGCGCAGTACCTGCTTCTTTACGAATTATCCCTGCCCTATGGCTTAGACCTAAACAACCAAATTAATGTTGATAAGTCGTCCGTACGCGTGACAGCGACACTCGACGTACTGTCCACCAATGAAATTCTGGCGCTTAACGAATCTTCCGATTTGTGGCTACGTTCGAACGCCGAGCATATCGATGCATTACCAGCGAGCGGCGCTATTGTCATGTTCGCCAACATTGCATCCAGAAATATACGGGCGATGTTAATTGGCACCACAATCGCCCTTGTTCTAATTTCATTGATCTTAATCGCAGCATTTCGCTCCACGCGCATCGGTCTTATCAGCCTGCTGCCGAACCTGGCCCCTGCGGCTATGGGATTTGGGATTTGGGGCATATTCGTCGGTGAAGTCGGCCTTTCGTTGTCAATCGTGATGAGCGTTACCCTAGGTATCGTGATCGATGACACAGTCCATTTTCTGAGCAAGTATTTACGTGCACGCCGCGAAATGGGCTTGGATTCGCCGGACGCAGTCCGTTACGCATTCAAAACGGTCGGCCGAGCTCTGCTGACTACCTCAGTGATATTGACCGCTGGTTTTTTGATTTTAGGGCTATCAAACTTCGTAAACAATTCGACGTTTGGCATACTAACTGCCATCGTGATCGTTCTGGCACTCATTACGGACTTTCTGTTTCTGCCGCCATTATTAATGAAAATGGAGAGCCGGAACCTAGACGGAAAGTCGGCGCCGATTTAGTTTACTTAGGAGCGCGATGTTGATTGCGACTGACGTTATATGAAAAGATAGCACTGTCGACAACCGAACAAGTTGCCGGGTTCAAATATAGGATTTTTCGCTAGGGTTGAGACAGAATCTTTCTGCGTATCACGCTCACCTCTGTCAATTTGACCGTGCGATAACGCTCGACTTCGGTCGCAGTGAAACGGCTAAAGTTTGCTTTGACATGACGTTGGTCAAACTCTTCCAACATCCAATTAAGAACATCTGCAAGTTCGCCGTCGTCAAGCGCGGACTGGGCCGCACCAGGAACTTGTACAAGGTAGGCACGCCCCTCATCGCTACGCAAGAACAGACCAATATGGTCTTGGAAATTCGGAACGATGCCAGGGTGACCAATTCCGCCAGGGAGATGACAACCCTGGCAATGCAACATGTAGTTAACGTGCGGGCTATTTGTTTCTGCCGCGTTGGACGGCAAACCATGGGTCAGCAAACCCGTCGCAACTAACAAACCGAAATACTTAAGCACGTCGACGCAACGGCACGGAGGCTAACGCAGCAGTTCAGTCGCGACTCCAATCACAACACCTGTGGAGCAGTGATAGGCGTTACTTTTTGTGCCTAAACACCAGTTGATGTCGTTGTCCAAGGTTGGCCTATGAACCGGCGAATCGCCTTCATTCGTGTTACAAAAGCATCGACCGCAGCCGCCCTTGCCACAACAATCGTTATAGGAGATGACATAGTCTTTACCATCTGCCGGATTTCGGCAAGTTCCGATCCAAGTAACTGGCGACGGCTCCGTGCCGGGCGGACAGGTGTTCTGAGAGCCCCCACAACACGAGCATAGAAACCCATCGAGGCTGCAGTAACGCCAATAATCGCAGCTTTGGGGGTTGCCAGGGTCGCCAGCGATGCCCGTTTCGTCTGGCGCTGGCATACGCGGGGATGCCGCCCTAGCGACAGGAAGCGCGGGTATTGCTGTCGCGCCGACTAATACGAAGCCGAAGCGCGATAGAAAGCTGCGTCTTGCGCTGCGTCGTGCGACCGACCGAACACCGCGTTCGGATAAATTATCAAACCAGCCCATAGATTTCACCTTTACGCACCGAATTCAGTGTCAAACCATCTGCCACGCATTACGCAGCGCCTTTTTGTCGATTACTCATGAATTCCTGGATCGAAGAAACACCGTGCTCCATAGCGGAGAATAAGCTCTCTAGGTGTTCTCGATTGTTTGTCAATCCCTTGGCCCGAAGCACCCCATTCTCGTCCACCAGCACCGCGAAAGGAAGTTTAGCGACTTGATAAGCGATACCAAGCTGCGTCGATAAAACGTAGGGAAAACTAGCGATCTCTTTCTTGGCAATGAACGCTTTCTGGGCGCCAAGATCTCCGTCGCTCGCAAAGACGATATCCAACCATTTCGACTCGCTACTTTGGATCGACTTTAAAATTGGGATCAGAGTGTTGCACACCGGACAGGTGGGCGACAGAAAAAACAACAAGGTTGATTTCTTGACCGCAGACAACCCACCCAACGCTATCGTTTCACCCGACACCGTCTCCAATTTGAATTCAGGCGCCGCTTCGCCGACCGCCGGACCTTGCGTCACCATTAGCGCGCCAGCAGGTGCGATCCGTTCATATAAAACGCCAACCTGGCGCGCCAAGGCTAGAACGGTTATTCCGAGTCCGATCACCAAAACCCATAAGATTAAATTCGATACGACGAGTAAATTTTCCATTACCCGGCATCCATAATTGAATCTAAGGCATCTAAGCGCGGCGCGTTTACCATCAATTGGTTTATCGCCGCATAAATCGCCATCACTGCAATTAATGCCAGTGCGACCAGCACCAAATCTGCAGCGACAACAATACGTTCGCTCGGCACCGCGGCGCCGAGGAGCGCGACTAAAATAAGCCCCGTATTGCGTAGCAGCAGCCAACCGCTCAGCAATTGGCGGCGCGCAGGCCCAGTGCAGCCGCAGTCGATATCGCGTCGGCCTCGAACCAGGTTAATACCGATAGCAGCTGCGTACATAGATAGGAGCAACGATGCGGCAAACATGGCGAACTGCGCAACCGGCTGCCAGAACGCGCCAAGAGAAATGAGTACTTCTAGCCCAGTCACGACCGCGGCCACAACTGTAACCAGCTTAACAGGTATCAATTGATACTCTTCGAGCGTCACACAAAACACGCGAAACGCCGACAACTTCCCGTAGCTCGCCAGACCGAATAGCAACGCGATGGAATAGTTTGCGATCAAGATCACAATGGGATCAAGGACGGGCACTTTAGTTAACTTCCTATGGGCGCACGGGCCAAAAGAGTACCGGAGTCGTTGCGAGTTCCGAAATTTC
>JBLFWZ010000131.1:0-12190 GCA_047611905.1 Gammaproteobacteria bacterium
GTGCCGAGCTCGGATTTCATGATCTTGATGGCCGTCACGGATCCGGCTAAAGGTGCACGCGGCGGTATTACCGCATTCATTGTCGACAAGGACACGCCGGGATTTATTACCGAACGCGAAATACCGATGCTGGGCGGCACGCGTACCTACGAACTACTAATCGACAACTTGAGATTAAAAGACGCGCAAGTGCTCGGTGAGGTTGGGCAAGGATTCGCACCCATGCAAAAGCGTTTAACCGTTCGGCGACTTGAAATGGGTGCCGCCTGCGTAGGCATCGCGTCGCGGGCGCTAAAGATGATGTGTGAGTACACGCAACAAAGGGTTACGTTCGGAGAGAAACTGAGCGACCGACAGGCAATACAATGGTGGATTGCAGATGCTGCAACCAAGATTCACGCGACCCGACTCATGGTGATGGATGCCGGGCTTCAGCAAGATCGCGGCGAAGATGTGCGCACCGTTGCGTCCATGATTAAGGTTTTCGGCACAGAAATGGCAACCGAAGTGTTAGACAACGCGATGCAGAGTTTCGGCGCGATGGGAATGACCCGCGAATTACCCTTTGCGATCATGACGCAACGTTTGCGATTAATGCGCATATACGAAGGACCAACCGAGGTGCATCGTATGGTTATCGCGCGTCGCACTTTGAAAGCATACGGCTAGGCCGCTAATGCGTAGGTCTAGGCGACCGATCAAAAACGTTAGAGCCCGAGCGCGCAGTCTAGATTTCGTTGCTCGGTGGCTCGCCAGTTAGTAGACCGATTTATTGTTGCGTAACGATTCCGCCCATTGGCCTTTGCATGTCCAAGCGGCGCGCAAAATTTACGGGTTATATTCCGAACAAACTAACACCGCGATCTTAGGGTAGATTCTATTCATTTCGGTTATTAACGATTTCGAGTGCGAGGTTTTCTTAAGTCTCTCGATGAACGTCACAATGTATTGGTGGATGCAATCGATTGAGGCAGGGCACAAGGATTCGTTTGACGGTGCATGCCCTGGCGCAAAGACTTCCGGGTCTAGTGTTGCCAATTTACCGAGCGTGCCCAACCGTAGCAGCCGTCGTCGACAACGACTTAAGCAGTAAAAAAACCAATCCAGCGGATCGAACTTCACATTGTAATTTGTTAGTCATCCGTTACTCCAAATAACGTTCGCTAATCATTAGGTCGTGGTTGAGCGGGCGGGTTGCTAAACATTAGCGAATAAGGTTTCGTCTACGATGCTCACATGCGCTGGCCGTGCCACGCCGGTGATTTCTTGTAAGCCAATATGGCCGCAAAATGTGGTCGGCGCACCGCGGTCGTCGCGCGATGCTGATAGACTATTGACGTAGTACGAAAAGTTGACGTAACAATTCGCTGTGAGGAAAGAAAATGCAAGGTGACCCCAAAGTAATCGAATATCTCAATACCGTTCTTAAGAACGAGTTAACGGCGATTAATCAATATTTTTTACACGCCCGTATGTTTAAGAATTGGGGCTTTTCAAAGCTCGACGAAATAGAATACGGAGAGTCGATCGACGAAATGAAGCACGCCGATCAGTTGATCGAGCGGATATTATTTTTGGAAGGTTTACCGAATCTCCAAGCACTCGGCCGATTGCGCATTGGGGAGGATTCCGAGGAGATTTTGAAAGCGGACTTAGCGCTGGAACTCGAAGCGATCCCCGCATTGCGTGAGGCAATCAGTCACTGTGAGTCGGTGAACGATTTCATTACGCGCGAATTGTTCGAAGAAATCCTGCAAAGTGAAGAGGAGCACGTCGATTGGTTGGAAACTCAAATCGCTTTAGTGGCCAAGATAGGCTTGGAAAACTATTTACAATCAAAGTTATAGGCTTTAATTCAGCGCTCAATCGGAGCGTTCAGAATCGAGTTGCAAACGGTTCTCATTTAGACTACGATTCTCATTACTGGTCCCTGACACGACTTTAGTGAGGCGGCGATGTACGTTTGTATTTGCAAGAACGTTACGGAAAAAGATATTAAACGAGCGGTTCGAGATGGCGCTTGTTCAATCTCATGTCTGCAGTCGAAACTCGGCGTTGCGACAGGATGCGGTGAGTGTCATATGTTCGCGAAAGAGATCTTGGAAAACTCCGTGTCTCGCAACGAGTCTTTCCAGTTAGTTCAGGCGAACGCCTAATCACTCGACCTCTGTGCTTGGCCGAATTGGCGCACAGCGAAATGTGCGGCCGGCCGAAACCGCCATCGAACGACCCATCGATCATTGAGCCGCTGTTGCCTTAGTGGCTCCTATTCCGCAGCCCGTAGAGAGAACTCCTAATCGTTTTCGTCGAGGGTTTTTTGCTCACGTTATAACGGGGACTTTCAATACCCCAGCGCGTTACCAGCTGTAAAAATGTAGCGACGGTCGAGTTAACTGGCATGCTCTCTCGCTATACTGTCATCATCGAAGCGCGGCAGTGCGCTGCAGCACCAGCCCCAATGGATCTCACACACAGACATGACCAGTCATGCTAACGACAGCACCTCGGAAAAATTGTTACGTCGTACCCCGCTGTATGACTTACATGACTCAGCGGGAGCGAAATTTGCACCATTTGCGGGCTATTCGATGCCGGTCGAATACCGCAAGGGTCTGCAACACGAACACCGGCAGGTTCGTTCGAAAGCGGGTCTATTCGACGTCTCTCATATGGGTCAGATTATGATCCGCGGTGAACACGCGACAGAGCAAATGGAACGTCTCGTGCCTAGCGAGATTGTTGCGCTCGCACCATTTCGACAACGCTACACGGTGTTGACGAACGAGGCCGGCGGGATCATGGACGACATCATGATCACGCGCCTGCCTAATGCGCTATTCGTGGTGGTTAATGCCGCATTCGTCAGCCAAGACGCCGCGCACCTAACGGCAGGGCTTGCGACACAGGACTCCGTCGAGCTCCTGGAAGATCGGGCCTTGCTCGCATTGCAAGGTCCAAAAGCAGTCGACTGTCTGGCGAAATTCTCGCCCGGTATCAGCCGGTTGGCGTTCTTGGAAGCCGGTTATTTTTCTTTGAATGAATTTGATTGTCTCGTGCATCGCTGTGGTTACACCGGATGCGACGGCTTCGAAATTTCGCTAGCGGCAAAACACGCCGCACAATTTGCCAGCGTACTACTAGAGGATAACGACGTTGAATTGGCGGGACTTGGCGCGCGTGATTCGCTCCGTTTGGAGGCTGGACTGTGCCTCGCCGGTAGCGATTTCGATGCGCGTACAACACCCGTAGAAGCAGATCTTAGATGGGTGGTCGCGCCTAAGTATCGACGTCCGCCACGGCTAGCCGCTCATTTTCCGGGTGCCGAAATAATTCTCCAACAAATTGATGGCGGTGTAGGTAGGCAACGGGTCGGTTTGATCTCCAGCGGCCGCGCGCCTGTCCGAGCAGGTACGACGCTTAGGAGTGATTGTGTCGATATCGGCCGAATTACCAGTGGTAGCTATTCGCCGTCTTTAGGCGTCCCGATTGCGATGGGGTATGTGGACCAATCTCATTGCGCACTCGGTGCCCAAGTCGAAGTTGAGATTCGTGGACGCAAGCACGAGCTTCGGGTCACAGAATTGCCATTTGTACCGCACACTTATTACCGACCTTAGACGACGGAGAAGAAGCACCATGAGCGCGACGAAATTTACGACCGATCACGAGTGGATCAGATTCGATCTTGGCAAGGCGGTAGTCGGTATTTCGGACTATGCGCAAGAGCAGCTTGGCGATGTTGTTTACGTCGAATTACCGGAAATCGGTCAGAAATTTTCCACTGGCGATAACGTCGGTGTGGTCGAGTCGGTGAAAGCGGTTGGAGAAATCTATATGCCTTTGCCCGGTACGATTGAAGCGGCGAACGAACGCTTAGAGGATGAACCGGAGTTGGTTAATTCGGCGCCAATGGGAGAGGGCTGGTTGTTTAACATTGCGCTCGATGACGACACGGACGTCGACGGGCTCATGGATGAAGCTGCATACGCCGAGTATATCTCGATGCTCTGAACCAAATACCGGCCGGAGCAAATTTATTGTCGAGCCTGAACGCGGAGAGCGAATAAGGAACCATGTCTAATTCATTAGTCGACCTTGAAAATTCCGACGACTTCATTCGTCGCCATATTGGTCCAGATGATGACCAAATCACTTCAATGCTTGAGCATCTCGGGCTCGAAGAACTAGAAGATATTGTTCAGCACGCGATCCCGTCGACGATTGTTGCAAGCGAGCCCTTTGCGCCGCGCGAAACCATCAGTGAGCAAGAAGTAATTGCGGATTTGAAGCGCATGAGTCGGCGCAATCAGATTTTCGTATCGATGATCGGCATGGGATATTACGACACCATTATGCCTGAGGTGATCAAACGCAACGTGCTGGAGAACCCCGGATGGTATACGGCTTATACACCTTACCAAGCTGAGATTAGTCAGGGTCGACTCGAAGCATTGCTCAATTTTCAGCAGATGATCACCGATCTTAGTGCCATGGAAATTGCCAACGCCTCGGTGCTCGATGAGGCAACCGCCGCTGCCGAAGCGATGGCTATGGCGAGGCGCCTATCTAAGTCGCAGAGCAACATATTCATAATCGACTCCGAATGCCACCCGCAAACGATCGCGGTTGTGCAAACGCGGGCGCGATCATTTGGCTACGACTTAGTCGTCGCGGACCCCGTGATGGCCTTAAGTGAAACTGCAGCTTTTGGTGTCCTTCTACAATATCCCGGCTCCAGCGGTGCAGTCCGAGACATTGAGCCGGAGATCCTTGCCGCTCAATCGACCGGGGCGATTGTTGCGGTGGCCAGCGATCTTCTAGCGCTGTGCTTGTTAAAACCGCCGGGTGAAATGGGTGCGGACATCGTTGTCGGTAGCGCCCAGCGATTCGGCGTCCCTATGGGTTACGGGGGTCCTCACGCAGCGTTCTTCGCGACCCGCGAAAAATTCGTCCGTGCGATGCCGGGCAGAGTGATCGGAGTCTCTGTCGATCGAGAAGGCCAAACCGCACTCCGCATGGCGTTACAGACGCGTGAGCAACATATTCGCCGCGAGCGTGCGACGAGTAACATTTGTACATCGCAAGTATTGCTCGCGGTAATCGCCGGATTCTATGCGATCTACCATGGCCCCGATGGGCTAAAGCGGATTGCATCAAGAGTCCATCGCCTAGCGCAAATCTGCGTGACTGGACTCGAACAACTGGGTTACGAAATATTGACCCCAGTATTCTTCGATACGGTAACCGTGCGTGCGCCAAATCGAGCGCATTGGCTTGCCGCGAAAGCGCGCGAGCTCAAGATTAATTTAAGAGTCATCGACGTCGGCACAATTAGCTTTGCCTTTGACGAGACGACGACTCGAGAACACGTGGAGGCACTATGGCATGTTTTCGCTGGCATTGTCCCCAAAGCGCTCGATATTATTGAACTGGACGGTCAAAACGCTGAGCGAATTCCAGATTCAATCAGGCGCGCTAGCGATTTCTTAACCCACCCGACATTTCAGCAGCACTATAGCGAAACCGAGATGATGCGCTACATGCGTAGGTTAGCGCGGCGCGATATTGCATTAGATCGCGCGATGATCCCATTGGGATCGTGCACCATGAAGTTAAATGCCGCGACCGAATTGCAGGCCTTGTCGTATCCTGAATTTAACGCGATACATCCATTTGCACCGTTGGATCAAGCGCAAGGTTACCGTCAGCTGATCGAAGAACTAGAACAAATGTTGTGCGACCTGACTGGCTTCGCCGCGTATTCGCTACAGCCAAACGCAGGTTCGCAAGGCGAATATGCTGGTCTGCTCACTATTCGTCGTTATCACGAGACGCGGGACGACGGGCAACGCACGGTATGCCTTATTCCGGCCTCCGCCCACGGCACAAACCCGGCCAGCGCGGTGATGGCCGGTATGGAAGTCGTTGTCGTTAAATGCGACGACGACGGCAATATTGACGTTGCCGATCTCGAAGAGAAAGCGATTAAGCACCGTATCAAGCTGGCTGCCCTGATGGTGACCTATCCGTCGACCCACGGCGTCTTCGAAGAATCGATTGTCGGTGTCTGCGAGATTATCCATGCCAATGGCGGGCAAGTTTACATGGACGGCGCGAATTTAAACGCCTTGGTCGGTATCGGTCGTCCGGCAGAGTATGGCGCCGATGTCATGCACATTAATTTACACAAAACGTTCGCAATTCCGCATGGCGGCGGTGGACCTGGTATGGGGCCGATTGGCGTGCAAGAGCACCTGATGCGTTTCTTGCCAGATCACCCGGTTGTTGCCGGGGTAAATCCCGTTGCTCATGAACACGGCACGATCGGTACCGTCTCTGCGGCCCCCTGGGGATCGGCCAGCATTTTAACCATCTCATGGGCCTACATCGCGATGATGGGGTTTCATGGCTTGCGCCGCGCAACCTTGGTCGCGATTCTTTCGGCAAATTACATTGCGACACGGCTGAAGTCGCATTATCCGATTCTCTATACCGGTAAAAATGGCATGGTCGCACATGAATGCATTATCGATTTACGCGCAATTAAGGCAGCCTCGGGTATCACCGTCGATGATGTAGCGAAACGATTAATTGATTATGGTTTCCATGCGCCAACGATGTCATTTCCTGTTGCGGACACGCTCATGATCGAACCGACTGAAAGTGAGAACAAGCGCGAAATCGATCGATTTTGCGCGGCGCTTATTGCGATCCGAGCAGAGATCGCCGAAGTCGAAAATGGCTCGACAGAGCGCGAAAACAACGTACTAAAGAATGCGCCGCACACGCATCGAATGTTGATGCAAGCGTCGTGGGACAAACCTTATTCGCGCGAGCTTGCGTTTTTCCCTCACCCGGACCTAATGGACGACAAATACTGGCCTCCGGTCGCACGGATCGATAACGTTTTTGGCGATAAAAATTTAATGTGCAGTTGTCCACCCATGGATGCTTATGCGGACTAAGTTCTGGAAAAGATCAATATTGAATTGAATTGACGATTCGAGCGTATAGTGGCGGTGAACTCTTTCGGTTCGAGAACTGATGGATAAGAAACTCCTACAGCGACTGCGCGAGCGGTACGCGGATGCGCCGGGCGATCGCTATTTTAGCAAACGATTTCAACGGGCCGGTGAACAACTCGCCAAGGCTTCACACAAACTGCCGCAACCCTACAATGGCGTTGCAACCTTGCTGGATCAACCGTTTCAGTCCGATCTCGACAACCTCGACGTAGCGCTTATCGGCATACCAATGGATCTGGGTGTGACGAATCGATCGGGCGCTAGGCTTGGGCCGCGAGCGGTGCGTTCCGTTGAGCGGGTTGGCCCTTATCACCCGACGCACGACATCGTACCGCGAGCGATATTGCGCGCGGCCGATGTGGGCGATGTACCGATGCAGTCGCGCTTCGATCTGCACCAATGTTTGCGCGATATTGAAGAATTTTTCGTCTCCATCCGCGAGCGCAATATTGTTCCGTTGTCGGTCGGTGGTGATCATTCAATCACCTACCCAATCATGAAAGCGCTCGGCGACGGTGCCCCACTAGGCATGGTGCATATCGACGCACATTGCGATACGGGCGGTGCCTACGATGGCGAAAAATTCCATCATGGTGGGCCATTTCGTCAAGCGGTTCTAGCCGGTGTACTCGATCCCAAACGTTGTATTCAAATAGGCATACGCGGTACTGCCGCGATCAGCACGGAATTCTCATACGAATCTGGTATGACCGTCGTGCACATTGAGGACGTTTATCGCGATGGCATTGAAGCCGTTGCCGAGCGCGCACATGCGGTGGTTGCGGGTGGGCCACTGTATGTGAGTGTCGATGTGGATGGCATCGATCCGGCTTACACGCCGGGGACGGGAACCCCAGAAATCGGTGGTCTCACACCTTTAGAAGTTCAACTGCTATTGCGCTCGCTACGCGGTCTACCGTTTGTCGGCGGCGATGTCGTAGAAATAGCGCCTCAATATGATCAATCGTCAAATACAGCGCAAGTCGGTGCGGCAATGCTATTCGAACTGTTCGCTCTTGCGGCACTCGCGCAAGCTAATGGCTCAGTTTGAATTCGCACGCGCACCTTGGAGTATCGAATTATTAGTCAATCGGCGAGGCTCAGTGGTTCGATATCCGAATAGCGATCCCCAGGGCCGGGGTTTTTAGCCGGGCTCGCGCCGCCGAAGTAATGCATGATACCCCACACGGCATTGAGCGCAGTTTGTACGGCACCTTCCGCCCAACCGGGGGTCCACGAAATGTCGTCACCAGCAAGAAAAATTCCGCGCTGCGAGGCGGGTAACTTGTCCTGCATGAAGTGTGTAAACATTCGGCGATTATATCGGTAATGCCCTGGCAGGGCGCCTTTGAACGCCCCCGAAAAATTTGGATCGGCTTCCCATGAAACCGTTACCGGGTCGCCGATAATGTGCTGTTTAATGTCGAGTTTAGGATAGATTTTTTCTAGTACGGTGAGCGCGATTTCGACTCGACGTTCGGTCGACAACGGCAGCATTTTCAGCGCATCGCTCATCCATGCGTAAGATAAACAAATTACGCCTGGACGATCGTCACCATAGTCGAATAGGTAAGTTCCGCGGGTGAGGCGATCGGTTAACGTCATGCTCATCAAGTCTCTGCTGGTCGCGCTTGATTTCATTTTCCAAAAAGGATGGTCGACCATAACGAATGTTTTGGATGATTGCATATAGCGGGTGCGGTCTAGAGCCATCCACAATTCTTGCGAAAAGAGCGACTCATCGACCTCAATATTCGTCGTTAAAAGCCACGTTTGGCAGGTAATTATCGCGGCATCATATTGACGGCTGAGTCCACGTCGATCAGTAATTTCTAGACGCCGACCGTCATCGGAGCGACAGATTTTCGCGACGGCGGTTTCTGGAACGTCCCGATGTAGACGTTGCAACGACGTACCGGGTGACCAATGCATCAAGTGTGACGGAGCATGTGCCCACAAGCGTCGCACGACTTGTTCCGCGCCTTCGAGGATATAGTACTGATCGTCTTCGCATCCAGTCATCACAACTCTAAAAATTTCGAGCATCGTGTTCGAAAAATCCGAATCCCATCCACCGGTTCCGAAGCCGACTTGCCCGAAGATTTCTCGGTGCCGAAAAGATAATGATGAAAATGCCTTAGCTTGAGCGAGAAAATCGTAGAACGTACGTTCGTCCCACCGTTGGATCAACGGATTCCATATCGCCTTTATCCGGTCTACATCTTTTTCGCGGACGGCCTGATGCATCGCGCTAAGTTGCGCGCCATCTTCCAATGCGGCGCGCCACGCGCTGGAGATCTCCCGATAAATTGGCGGAAGATCGTCGATTGTTTCGGCATAGGATGTGATTCCCCCGATGTCGATCACGGTACTGTTCGCACCCGCGGACAGTGGGTTAGGGAACGGCCGGGTCGATAATCCTAGTTCGTCAACGTAGTGGTAGAAAGCCGTGGATGAGCGCGGAAACCGCATCCCGCCCAGTTCAGCAAAAACATCGTCGACTCCGTCGAATTTATGCGAACGTAGGCGACCGCCGATTCGGTCAGCTTCGAAAATCACCGGTTTAAAGCCCATTTTCATCAGCTCGTAGGCCGCAACCACGCCCGCAATCCCGGCACCGACTACCGCAACTTCGCGTCCGTAAAAACTCTCAGGTATTTCGCCGAGGCCTCCCGTGTCGCCAATCCAGTGTTTGTAATCGAACGGAAAGTCAGGTCCAAATGCACTAGTTGGAGGGCTCGATGGATTTGCATAGAGTGGACTCATCGTTTGACGGCGAGGGGCGCGTAGAGTTCTGGCCGGCGGTCGCTAAGGTAGGAGTTTAATTCGCGCGACCTCTGTAGTGAATTGCGCGAGAGCTCGCCAATGATTATTGTCTCGCTATCATCGGCTTGTGAGTAAACGGAGCCATCCGGGCATGCTATCGTGCTCTTTCCACAATAGTGAAGATTCGATTCAGCGCCGCAGTAGTTAGCGTAGGCCACGTAGAGCTGATTCTCATAGGCGCGCGCTGGAATTAACAAATCTGGAATGCGGTCGTAGGGCTTCATGAGTGCCGTCGGCACTATGATCAGATCGGCTCCTTGCAGTGCGACTAGGCGCGCTGCTTCGGGAAACTCAAGGTCATAACAAATTAACATGCCAATCGACCAGTCGCCGATCTTCGCAACCCGATTTGGAGACGACCCGGCAGCGAATAATTCGCGTTCGTAATCGCCGAATAAATGAGTCTTGCGATAGTTCAAGACTAACGTTCCTGTGGCATCCACAACTGCAGCGGCGTTG
The DNA here is from genome assembly GCA_047611905.1 of Gammaproteobacteria bacterium. Lineage (GTDB taxonomy): Bacteria > Pseudomonadota > Gammaproteobacteria > UBA11873. Next base: position 10,311 of record JBLFWZ010000131.1, read on the forward strand.
TAGAGTCGATCGCCGTCTCTTTCTGGATATCCATAGGCGACTGCAATGTGATTATCGTTGGCTAGTGCTGCGATACTTTGGGCGAAGTTGCCGTCGCTCGCTTCGGCCCGTTTTCTGATCAGATCGGCTCCCACGTTGTAACCGCTCAATGCCAGCTCGGGAAATATTAGCAGCTCTACGTCGGCTGCAGCCGCTTGTTGAATGACCCGGTGCACACACGAATATCTTTCTTCTGAAGAACTGTCGTTGGCTTGTAGTTGATAAATTGCAATTTTCATCAGATTCCACATTCTGCGGTTGCGCCAAAGCGTGAATATCCGCGGTTGACTCAATTACCGGATATTCTGCTTGTCAGAATACTCGATTGTTTTTGTCATTGCGTTGGACATCGATGCGCACTGCCACGGCCTGCTTATCTCCGATCTACGGCCCGGCGGCATCTAGGAAAGATGTCCCGGCCTTCGTACTGTTTGGTTTCGAACTAAGTTCGCACTCGTCGTTTAGCGATCGAGAACGTCTGCCGCGCAACCTCTTGCGGGTCACGACATTTGTCTAAGAGCGGCGCCTGCGCATCAACAAATGGATTCGATGATGACTAAGCCCCGACGATGTCTTCTGTGCGTTGTGGATTAATTTCAAACTCGCTCGATAACCACTGGAATTCGGACTTTACCTTCGATACAGCATCCGTATCGAATCGCTCGTGCATCTCTCGCTCGAACTGCATCCACTTTTGTGTCTCAAGATAAGGCGAACACAGCATAAAAACCTGATCTTCTTCAAGCGCCATATGCGCTGTCTGATCGCTGATAAAATTGTGCGTGTCGTGCAGCAGTTCTAGTCGCGACACGATATGGCCAGTGCGGACGCCGTCGAGCAATAGGTACAAATGTTTGGCGTGTTTAGAAAGTTCCAGGTGCTCGTATTTCAATCGAGTAATAATGCCGCGATACTCGTGATTTTGTTTGAGGAGGTAGTCAAACAAACGATTCTCGATCGGGTGATGGTAGACGTCCGGCAGATGCACGAAGCATCGCACAGTCTCAGCAAGGCGGTAGTAATCGGGGTCGCAACTGTTATCAGTTAAGAGTTCGGTCTCTGTTTTAATCGACCGCAACAGCTGATGCATTTCCGCGTGGTCGTCGCATAACGATTGAATCAGTCGAGTCATGGTAGCCATTCCGTCTACTCTCCAGTCTCAGCCCGTCTATGTTAAGTCTAGTCAACATAATTGATGGCGACTAATATTCAGGCGGCTTCATGCAAATAAAAACTAGCAAATCAATTTGTTATTTGAATTTCGAATGAACAAGCTTTTCGCGCATCTAGCCCCAGGCGGTTCCAAACAGTTGGGCGACTAGGTGCTGTGCAATTTCGGCTTAGCGAGCGGCGTTAGATTGTTTTGTTCTAAACAAAATGTTCATAAAGATTGTTACGTTACCAAGTACATTCGCGGAATCGTAAATTTGACTAAACTAAGCGCTTACTTGGCGGCTTGTTCGTACAGAGAGAAGCATGAGTAGCGTCCGTAAATCGACTTTCCCTATTGCTGATCGGATCAATAGCGGGTACCTGGCGAATGAGGCAGACACCATCGGCGGGCTGCTGCCAATTGCGAGGGCCGACCCCAATGTCAATAACTTGGTTGGTAAGAGCGCGCGTGAACTTATTGAAAAGCTGCGTGATGCTCACGGACACGTCGATGGCTTGCACGCATTTCTACGGCATTACGATTTATCTTCGAACGAAGGTGTCGTGTTGATGTGTCTTGCCGAGGCGTTACTGCGAATTCCGGATCAGGCAACCGTCGACGCATTTATTGCCGACAAGCTCGCAGCAGCCAATTGGCGCCAACATCTGGGCGAAAGCGATTCCTTATT
>JBLFWZ010000132.1:0-12057 GCA_047611905.1 Gammaproteobacteria bacterium
GATCGTGATAGACGAGTTCCCGTGGGGTGAGTCCGACGGCGAGTTCTTCTTCACTCGGTAAAGACAGACCGGGAATGTTGCGCAATAGTGCGCGGTCGACGCCGCGCGCGACCTGCTTGTCGAACTCGCTATCGTCAAACGTTTGTGCAGTAGCACTCATCAAAAATCACTCTTTGTCGAATCTCGTTGTAGCGGGAATACTCGGCGGTAGCGATCGTTCAACGGGGCTCGTCCGCCGGCTTTTTGGTACGCGACGGGCGCTTGCGCGCTTTTTCCTCACCACCGGGAACAAATTTAGCCAGTTGAGTGCGTTGCGCGCGTAGCTCTACCTGGATTTGGTTGAGTGTGTCTTCAATGTGCGCGAGGCGATCACCCATATCGAGGACGTCGCCGCGCGACGGAACATTTATATTGCTTAGAAACTGCCCCATCGATTCGCTGAACATGCGATGGGAATGCAAAGCTTCGTTGACGTTACGGCCAAGCCCTTCAGAAAATCGTTCGTCACCCATCATTTCGGTTAACGAATCACTCCACATTTTCTCGGACTTTATGTACCACTCGCGCATCAGGCGAACGGGATCTAAATTATTTTGGTCTTCGGTCATGGTTTTGGTATCCAGTAAAATTAGTTCGATAAATGCGAATTAATCGGCCGCGATGCTTTGTGAAAGCCGCATGGCTATCGCGCGGTACGTACCGATATCGCAAGCCATCCCCATATGGCTGCAAGTGACTTCGGTATTACAAGCATCGTCGTCCTCGACGCAACTGCTCCAGTCCGCCACTCCATCTTTCTTCGAGTAGACCGCGAATTGAGGCACATCGACCCTACGAGGTTGCGAAATGCCGCGCACGAAGTCACAAGTACAGTGTCCGCTGCCGCAAGTTGCCTTGAGATTGCGACCGATGAGCTGACCTTGCGCAATCTTCAGTTGGTCCCATAATCCGACCACTGCGGGATGTGCTTTCACTAGCGAACGGAAAGGCGACCCTAAGGTGACGACGCGGTCGACACATTCGGGGATAGATTGGGCGACCCCTTTGGCCAACATGCCGCCCAAGCTATGGCCGATCAGATTCACTTTATCGCCCGTTTTATCCGCCAGTTCGCGGGTCCGATGTATCAATTGAAGTCGGGTACGATCTGGGCAGTCGTTGTTCCAGCTGATCCGAGACAACGACGAACGGTAGCCAATACGGCGCAGCCATCGATGCATTTCCAACATCATCATATCGCCGGCCATAAAACCGGGTATCACTAACACTGGTTGCCCGTGGCCGCGGGGAACACCTACGCCGTAGTACAACGGGCTCATCCGAAGATAGCCCCATTCCAACATGCAACGTGATTCTCGCCACAACGGCGTTAGCGTGTGCTCAATCGCCTCGTCGTGTTGCAACAAAGCCGCAAGCGCGGCTTGTTGCTCTTCGATTGAACTGCCTGAACCTAACTTCATGAAAGGACTGCTTTATTTTTGTAATTGACGACTGGGCGCTGCTTATTTAGCCGCAGGCGACCACATCGACGTCATTTTTTCAAACGGCTGCATGAGTGCTTTCATGCCTGACAAAGCTTGTTCGCTTGCCGCACGAGTTTCCGCAAACGCTTCGGATTGCTCGCGGATAACCGTCTTGCTAACTTCCATTGCACGCTCTTGCGCCGCTGCCATCGAGTTCACGATTGCGCCCATGTTTTTGTTATAAGCCATGGGTTCAGCTGCGATAGTTTTGCCCAACGAAAGCGCTTCGCGTTGACCGGCAATAACGGCGTTAAAAATTTGCTCGGAAATTCTCGTGTTGCGTGCACGCGTGGTACCAATAACTTCAACCGCTCGTTCTTGTCGAGCCGTCATTCGCTCAAGTAGTTGCTCCGCAGACTCCGCAATTTTTTTCGGGATTTCGGTAACCGTATCGTTCGTTTCAGTTGTTTTTGCCATGCTCGTATTCCTCCAAGAAATGTTCATTGCGTCGCGGCTGTACGCGATAATTTCGTATGTTGCAGTGCACATTATAGACATCATTGAACATAGATGCAATTTGCACCTATGTGCCCGCCTTGCTTATGTACAAGAAGCCGATGACAATTGCTAACCATGGAACGCGAACGATGAAAAACAAGCGAACAGATAAGCCTCTCGGCGGGAACCCTACCGGTGACATGCTTAATGCGCAGTTGCTAGCAATGCTTAAGGGCTGGTCGGCGTACGGCTATGAGCTAGCACAGAAACTCGATGAGACTGGATTTGGCGACTACAACAAAGGCTCAATTTACCGGGCACTGCGCAACATGGAAGCCATGGGACTCGTGTCTTCAGCTTGGGATACTACGAGCTCCGGCCCCGCAAAGCGCGTTTACTCTGTCACTCGAGCGGGAACAGCATTTTTGGACAATTGGTTCTCGCTGCTCAATTGGCACAGCAAAATGCTTAAAAACTTCGTAAACGCTGAACTGCCACCGGCGGGAGACAAATCGGGGCAAAAACCGCCCAAATAATCCCGGTATATTGACCCGTATCTGGGATCGCCACTCGGCTGTCCATACCTAAATTGAATCTAGTATTGGATCGGCCAAATCGGTCCGTTCCTCAAACGGAATCAACTACCCTTGTTGGCGCGCCTGCTCGTGGTGCTATAAAACTGGTCCGAACGATAGACCTGACCAGTTTTTAAGGTGCTTATGGTTTCAGGAATATTCGAGCAGCTCGTCTAGGGATCCCCCTTTACCGCCGAGCACGTGATGTAAATATTCTTCGTAGGTATCCATCCACATACCAGAGGAACGCTCGCGGCCTGCTGCCGTGTCGGTTTTCGTGGTTTTCAAATACCAGTTGTTACAGCGTAGCCAGACCTTACCTTCGGCCGTGGACGTACAGAGATCGCTCCATTGATCTACCGCTTTCTTCAACGGTTCCACTTCGCGGTGATTCGCTTTCGCCATCTTCGCAACCAAGTCGGCGATGTACTTAGACTGCTGCTCACATAGCAACGTAACATTCGTCACCGGGTTCAAGCTTTGCGGTCCAATCATCATATAGAAGTTCGGCATTTCGTCGACATGGATCCCCCACAGAGAATGCGGTCGAGTCATCTGGAATTTATTCGCCGGCAGCGCGCCGAACTTGTCCGCTAAACTCGCGCCATCGCGCCCGAAGATCGGGAACGGGATAAAGTTGCTATCAAACCCAGTCGCATAAATGATTACATCGAATTCGAAATGTTCATCGCGCGCGATCCACAAGCCAGTTTCATCGACTCGCACGACCCCGCCCTCGTCGTGAACTAACGTCACGTTGGGCTTGTTGAACGTCGTGAAGTAATCGTCGATAAACAATGCGCGTTTACAGAAAAACGGGTAGTCCGGCGTTAGCAACTTCGCGAGTTCTGGATCGTCGACGTCATTGTCGATAAATTCCCGAAGCTGCGCACATATCGCCTCGTTTTGCTCCTCGTCGTGTAATGCATCGAAATCAATGAGGACCTCACCAGGGGGGAATTCGCCCTTCCAATCAACGTAGCGAAGCTTTTCACCATAACCGCCGGCTCGGAATTGCGCTTCGATATCGGGTGGGGTCGGTTCATCTTCTCTACGCAGACACCAGGTCGGCGTGCGCTGAAACACATGCAAAGATTCAACGTCGTCAGCAATCGTTGTGATCACTTGCGCGGCCGATGCACCGGTACCAATAACGGCAACTCGCTTTCCTGCGAGATTTGCATTTTTATCCCACTTGGCCGTATGAAAGCTCTCCCCTTTAAACAATTCCATGCCGCCGAACTCTGGCATGCGGGGGCTCGAAAGCGGACCGTTAGCGCTCACCACGTGTTGACTGGTCACGGCCTCTGCGGACTTACCGCTTTGTGCGTCGACGGTGGTGATCTGCCAAACGTCGGCACCGTTGCCAAGATATTTAAGCTCCACGACTTTGCGCGAAAAGCGAATTTTGTCTCGAATGCCGACGTGGTCCGTCAACATTTCCGCATAGTTGGCAATCTCCGGCTGACTGACATATTTCTTCGACGGGATAAATCCCGTGCGATCGAGGAACGGAAGATACATATAGGAGGGTACGTCACACGCAGCCCCAGGATAGGCACCGACGCCACCATGACTCCACACGCCGCCAACCGACGGCGTCATCTCAAACACTCGTACGTTATCGATACCGGCTTCGGTTAGGTAGCTAGTGCATAGCAAGCCCGAAAATCCGGCACCGACTATCACCACGTCGAAATGAGTCTGTGATTGACCCTCGTTACTGTTAGCCGATTGTTGTGCGCTCATGGTATTTCTCTATCCGTCAAAGTTGACTGGCTTTCCCCGTGTCGAGACGGTCTATCGACTCCAAGGTGCGGCAATGTAAAAGAACTTGATGGTGCAACGCAAATTATCAGCTGGCTCGGCTGTGAATTTTTGTGAAACCCAATCGGCTTCAAATTCGTTGCCGGCAACATTAACCGGGCTCGCTATGAGTGAAGGGTAGTGGCCACAATTGATACACCCGCGCCAGCGCTGACAGGGCTAGGGCATGTTTGAGCTCCCCGTTTACGACGGCATTACGCACTTGGTCTTGCGACATAAGCTCGACGCTGATCATTTCGCCCTCGCCCAGATCTTGTTCCTGATCAATTGTCGCGTCTTCGGCGAGCCAGTGGTGGCACAAGTGATTATGAAAAGCGGGATTCGGCTCAACCGCTCCAAGGTACGACCATTTAGTCGACACGTAACCGGTCTCTTCGCGTAACTCGCGGGCCGCCGCAGTAAACGAATCTTCACCCGGGTCGACCATGCCTCCCGGTGTCTCTAAGGTAGTGTAGCCGACACCAAATCGATATTGACGGATCATCACGCAACGACGTTCCGCATCAAGGGCGATCATGTTCACCCAATCGAGAGATTCCAAAACGAGTCGCTCGAACACGATATCGTTACGTGGATTTCGCAATCGGTCGATACGTTTCTCGAAGAGCATTAGATTTGCTGTGTCATCGTAGCGGGAATCCAAATGCTCCCAATCCAACTCACTCATCTTCACATCCTCATTATTTTTCAAAATTTTGGGACCGCTGCAGACTCAACCAACGGCATCTACTGTCACTGAACCTGTACGTCACTCATGCAGAGCGCCGCGCCGCTCGGAGATCCTAATCAAAAATCTTACGCCCAAGCCAACTACGGTCCATTTCGAGCGCGCTAGAAAGTGCAGCGCCCGAAGGTTGACCGTATACTCCGAACAGCCCTTAAACAGTTCGTGGAGCAACAACAATGGTAGCAGTCAATCAATCACCGTCAGTGTACGCATTCGACGACAGCAAAATCACCTGGCACCCATTTGTGGGCATCGACAACCTGGAATTTAACTTGTACGACTTAGACGTGGAACGACAAGTTATCGATCTGATCGTGAAATTCGAGCCCAATAAAATTATCGCCTTGCACAACCATCTAGCGCAAACCAACATGATGGTTATCCAAGGTGAGTTGCGCATGTACGAAACTGATGGAACATTAAAAGAGGTTCGTCCGGCCGGTTCGTACACGCGCGGTAAACGCGACGATATGCATAGCGAAGGTGGCGGTGCGGACGGTGCCATCGTGTTCTATAGCGTGCGCGGACACGGCGACGAGAACATGTTCGAAATCATGGACAGCGACGCGAAAGTTCTGGCCACATTAACAATGGCCGATTTACGCGGTGCCTGGGAGCAACAACAAGGCGCGTGAGCCCGCTTCATTAAGAAACCGAATGACTATTGGTCGCGTCACCCTAGCTTAAGGTGACGCTTAACCTAACCTTAGACGCTTTCGACTTCTGCCTCCGCGACGGGGTAGACGCGCGCGGCGTTACCGTCGACGGTGATCTCAACCGCGTCAGGAACCTGTTGCATGGCATCGCGCACTTGCACCGCCGGGATACCGTATTCACGCGACAAACATGCGCCGTGCGCCAACATACCACCGGTTTCGAGCACCAGACCACGAATTTTAGGAAACACCGACATCCAGCCGGGGTCGGTACTGTTACACACTAAAATATCGCCGTTTTCGACTCGACCGATCTGATCAAGTTGCGGCACAATCCGCGACACGCCACTGGCGATACCGTGACTGGTCGAAATGCCTAGCAGCGTACCTGCTGGTAGATCTTCATCGCTTTGCTCCGCAGATAAATCTATCGCGACGCCGTTACGGATCCACGTTGGAGTCGGCTCCTGGCGCTCATTGCGTTTATGGAAAACGCGTTTGCGTGCTTTCATTTTTGCTTTGGTTAATTTCGCAGGCGCCGAGCCGTCGAGATAATCATATAACTCATGGCGCGCGAGAAACCAAAAATCATCCGCTGCATCGGTCAATCCTTGCTTGAACATTCGCTCGCCGATCTCGCGGAAAATTTTCTTTTTACCGTACGTCAAACGATCGAGGTAATGGCGCTCGTCATCACGATATTTTAGAAATCGCAAACAGTATTTCGCGAGGTACTGGAAGATTGTCGCGCGAAGACTCCCGAGAGGCTTGGACATTAAGTTCGCCGTCACGGCTGCCGTAACGGCTTCACGGCGTCGGACTAGCTTATCCATGATCACCGAGGGATGAACGGGATCATCGGTACTCAACAATTGCGTCAATGCATCGTAGTCGAGCGCCGCGTTTTCTACTCGACGGTCGTAATAGAAATCGCGATCTTGGTGGCCACGATGGCCGTGCTCGTGAATAAACTTGTCGTAGTCCGCCACAAATTCCCGCACAGCCTGGTTTTCACTTGCACGCACAGCATCGAAAAATGCAGCGCCTTGGTGCTCGTCGAATAAACCTTGCAGTACAGCGGATTTCCGAATTTGGTCCACGAGGTCGAACAAGGCTTCACCTTCAAGCGCCGCTTTGTTGCCCGGAATGCCGCAAATCAAATCTTGAAAAGTCGTTGCCGTGTCGCCGTCGTACCAATGCTCGAGTAGTTTCCCGAGCCCACCCAACGCACCGGTCGCGTAAAAGAAAAACGGCGGCCATAGGGTGACATACCACTCGTCGACAAACGCGACTTGTTTTTCTGCCGCCGCGACCAGCTCTTTATCGTTCAGCGCTTCAATCTGCTCAAGCGTTGGTCCATCCGCTTCAGCCGTGCGATTGTCGAGATAGTCATAAGTCGTATTAAACCAGCGGGTCACCCCATGTTCTGGTTGCAATAGATGCACTCTGGCCCACAAGCGCAACAAACCGACCTTTGAGGCCGGTTTGGCAATAAACTCATCGTGCCAGACAGGCGGAATATTCGTCAGGTCGCGCAATTGGCCGGGCCATTGTTGCGTTAACCAGGAGCGCTCTGCGTCCGCGTTAAAGTAAGCCGTGCCGCGCCGGTACTTGTGCCAACGCACGTTCGCTACATCTTCAAAACCGAACAAAGTCGCGAAGCGCGAATAATTCAGATAGCACTCATAGGCCCGACACGAATAAAACAGCGGTGAGATGCCGCCCGTCCAATACATCTCAGACCAGGTATAGGTCCACGTCGTATCCGGCTGCTCGGCTGGTGGCTGCCAGCCGTCGACGTCTTCGTCCCAGGTGAAATCGACTCCGGTGACCGGGCGAGTTTGCAAAATGTAGAACGTGTCGTTGGCGAACGCCCATTCAATGTCTTGTGGCAAACCGCCGTACGCTTGCATGATGTCGCGACCAACCATTGCCAGATCTTGCGCTTGGGACTCAAGCAATGAGCATGCGCCTTGCTCGTCGGCCGTAGTTGTCAATTCCACTGTTCCGACACCCGTATCCGGATTACGCACAACCTTTTTTTCTTTCCCGCCAATGTCGAAACTCTTGAGGTCTAAAGTTTCGCGATCGAGGATCACCGTATCGGGGTTCAGCATCCCGGAGACGACTCCTTCACCAAGACCCCAACTCGCATTCAGTACAATCTCATCGGTGCGCGCAGTCATCGGATTGGCGGTAAACATCACACCAGCGACATCCGGCGACACCATTTGTTGAATAACCACGGCCAGTCGTTCAGCTTCACCATCGAAGCCGAGTTGTTTCCGGTATGCGGTAACCCGCGACGTCCACATCGACGCCCAACACCGGCGCACCGCGTCAAGTAAATTATCGACCCCAACAATATCGAGGTAGGTGTCGTACATGCCTGCGAACGACGCTTCGGCAAGATCTTCGGCCGTTCCCGATGAGCGCACGGCAACGTAGGAATCCACACCGAAGGTCGTGTAGGCGATTTTTATACTGTCGGCAATGGCGGTGGGGATGTCCGTCGTGACGATCAGTTGGCGAATTTCCGCGGTCCGTGTTTCAAGATCCGCGGCGTCGTCAAAGTCTAGAGCACTGACAATGCCGTGAATTTGATTTGCCAGCTCGCCAGAGCTAAGGAATTCCGAATGCGCCTGGGTACTGACACTAAAGCCGGTGGGCACTCGGAAGCCCATCTCAACTAGGCGACCTAAGCTGGCAGCCTTGCCACCGACGTGTGCAATTTCAGTACCGTGCGGGTCTTCGAATCGGATCACATGCGGCATGCAGGGCTCCTTTATTTGGCGTTCAATGCTTGCCATGCAAAAAGGCGATATTGTGCGGCGTGTAGGGCATTAGGAGGCTAAGTCGGATCACGGCGTAGTGTCAACGATGACGCGGGGTCGGAGCGTATTGCCAGCCTACAGTCTTATTTCTTGGTGTCGTTTACGATTTCGTCTGGCGGTAGAATTCGAGCCGGCCAATCACGTGCCAGCGCGATTTCTCGATAGCCTATAACCAGAACGCGGCAAGTGCACTCTGACGTGCTTTAGCCGCTCGTTCGACACGTCGATCACGACCCTCTCATCGTCGGCAAACGCCAAAGTGCCGCTAGCCGGCGATAGCTCACCCATGGGCGAGACTAGTACTGGATCGCCAACTGCCAGACCTTCTGGTGTGGTGGTAGCGACAGAATCGATTGGAATGGGTGTCGATTGGTTGGCCCGCTCAATGGCACCTTGGGCGCTGAACGTGGACACCTCACCATGACCAATTGCTGCGACTCGAGCCACCCACTCGCGGGTACGCGGCATTTGATCAAGAAAAGAGTGCCCCGGCTCGATGGTATTGAGAAACCAAGGAATTTGATAAAGCGAAATATCCGCCAGACTAAGTTCGTCGCCAAGCACGTATAAGGAATCATCAACAAACAGATCTTCAATCGCGTGAAGCTCGGATCGCATCTGGGCTAAATATTTTACCGCCGACGCTTTAACTTGCGCGACGTTCGGTACTGGCTTGCCGTGCAAACTGGCGCGGTCGCTGTGAAATTCTTTCGAGAACCGATCGGCATTCATGCCTGTAATGTATAAGGCTGTCGGCCATAACATCCGCGACTCAGCCCAATCGCCGATCGAACGGGCGAAAATTTTCATGCGTGGTGAGCCGGCATAGAAACTGGGGTTTGGACACGCGGACTCGATATGCTCGGCAATTAATCGAGTATCGCAATAAATATCTGCGCCGATCTGTAAAGACGGCGTTCGTCGATAACCGCCAGTTAGAGGCGTGTAATCTGGTTTCGGCAAATGCGACGGTATTTCAACCGAGTCCCACGCAATACCTTTGTAGCCGAGCATGAGCCGCACTTTCTCCGAAAAATTGGAGAAATCGTAGTGATGCAGGATCCATTTCATCTTTTCGGATTCGGAATTCGACTTAATGCCGGGCGCTTAGCATCGCTGATCGCCTCGAAACGTGCACTCACTTGATCCAGCAACTCAGGGTGAGTATGAATATAGAACCGTTCTTGCCGGACAGCATCGACAACCATTCGACCAACATCCTGCGGTTCTATCCCGGTGTTAATGCCGTCTTGAAAACGTTGCCGGGTGCGGCTCGTTTTTTCTGAGAGGTGTGGCGCGTTTTTACGATTTCGATCCGATTCAACCAGGCTGGTTCGAACCCATCCTGGGCACAAAACAGACGCATTCAACTGGCTGCCCCTCGCTTTGAGATCGTGGTATAAACTTTCCGACATCGCCACAACGGCGTGTTTACTCGCGATATAAATCGGCGTCGCGCTACCGGAGATTAATCCGCCAAAAGATGCTGTGTTAACGATGTGACCTGGTTTACCGCCGTCGATCATTCGCGGCACAAACGATCTAATCCCATGTGCAACACCCATCAAATTAACCCCCAGGACCCAGTCCCAGTCTGCTGTTGAGTATTCCCAAATCGCGAGATTATTTTCGATTACGCCGGCATTGTTGCAAACGACGTTAACCTGTCCAAATTTCGTGTAGGCAAAATCGGCGAAACCGTCGAGCGCGCTAGCATCCGACACGTCGACGCAACTGGACACGACATTTACGCCTTTGGCTTCGAATTCGGCAACCACTTTAAGTAATGCCGCGGGCTCAATATCGGCCAGTACTAAACGCATACCCTGCCCGGCAAAAGCACGCGCAAGGCCAAGGCCAATGCCGCTCGCGGCGCCGGTAACCACCGCGACCGCATTTTGTAGATCTTTCAACGATCGATCTCCGTTCTAATTCTCGGTAAGACGCATAAACATTACCGTGTCGATATAACTTAACACTGTCTCATCATTCTGATTGAACACGCGCACAGAAAATTTAACGATTCCGCGATCGGGTTTGCTTTGCGAGGCCCGTTTGTCAATGCATTCTATGACACCAGACAATTCATCTCCCACATAAACAGGATTTGGGAAACGAACTTCGTCGAAACCTAAAGCGCCGATAACGCAATCTCGCCACGGCGTTTGATTTATAAAAAGTTGTTTAACACATAAAGTGTATTGCCCGGACGCCGTCAGACTCCGATGGCCCTTGTCCCGTGCAGCTTGATCGTCTAGATGCATTGGTAGCGGGTCCCACTTGCGATTAAATGGGATCAGCTCCTCGGCAGTCACTTCGTAAGGTCCGTATGACTGGCCTTCGCCAATCACTACGTCATCAAAAAAATAGGTTTTGGGTTCGGACATAGGACGCAGCTATCAGCAAATGGAATTCGCTACGATTGTAAATCAGTCCGGTGTTTTGAACCGCATAAACCTTGTCCGCCGTGAATTTCTCAAACAAAATGCAAAAAAACCCGCCCAGATGGGCGGGTAGTCGTGGTGCAGCAGGCGCGAGCACGCACATTCGTTTTTTTAATACTGGGCTCCAACGCGTCCGCCCAGCGTGTAACCAATCACGGCACCCGCTGCTGTTGCGGCTAAGCGTCCCGGTCCGTGGCCGATAGTTGAACCGACATAACCGCCCAGTGCGCCGCCAACGAGGTTCCCGGCGTTAACCCTATTACCCTGATATCCAGGCGCATACGTGGTCGATGTTGAGTAATAAGACCGCGTCGGCTGTCGATAGACTGGCGAATGGTGGATAACCTGCACCGGGGCACGATAGTCATAGCGGATCCGATGGTCGGAATAATGGCGAGCGTTGCGATGTCCACGATACGCATGATGCCGCTTATACCCTCGGTTATAATGATGACCTCGTTTGTGACCTCGATCATAATGATGACCTCGGTTGTGATGTCCGTTGTCATAACCGTGTTTACCACCGGCAAGCGCAGGAGTCGCAGACAGCATCAATATGGCACCGACGGCTGCAACTGCGGAAATTAAAGTTTTAACTCTGTTGTTCATGTTCATATCGATCTCCTTTGCCATGTTGTCATGACTAGCACGGGTTGTTTGGAACTTTGCGTGCAGGGTTAGATTAGGGCCAAGTAGGTGAACGAATGCTGAATCCAAGGGGTATACGGACCAGCAAACGGCCGTAGGCTTGCCAACAACGACGATTTCGTCACAAATTGCCAGTCACAACACATTTGCCGTTATAAGATATCGCCCGCGGCGCAACGCCGGCCATACGCCTTACACGCGCAACATCCAAGGAGAAAACTCGATGGCAGGACGAATCGAACAGCGCTTGAAAGCACTCAATATTGTGATCCCTGAGGCGCAACAGCCGAAGGTCGCAAAAATAAAGGGCTGGTCGATCATAGGCAGCACCTTATACATCTCAGGGATGATCCCGCAGTGGCAAGGTGATGTGCGTTTTATCGGC
>JBLFWZ010000133.1:0-11968 GCA_047611905.1 Gammaproteobacteria bacterium
TATCGATCGTTTGGGTAGAGTCGTGCTCTCGGCCAGGCAAAATATCACCGTCGATGCGAGCGCCACCATTACCGCCAATAGCCCAACGGGCGGCACCATTGAAATAGAAAGCGAATCGGGCGACACCTTGATTAGCGGCACTATCGAAGCGATCGGCTCCGACGGGAAGGGTGGTTCTATCCACATCTTAGGCGAGCGGGCTGGTCTTTTCGAAGCAGCAGTGATTGACGCAACCGGCGCAACCGGTGGCGGTGAGATCCTGGTTGGCGGGAGCTTCCAAGGTCGCGATCAAAACATAAAAAATGCTCAGGCAACGTATGTCGCAGAGGAGGTCGTCATCCAAGCCGATGCTCTTACGCACGGCGATGGCGGCAAAGTCATTGTCTGGGCCGATGAGACGAATCAGGTGTTCGGCCATATCAGCGCCATCGGTGGAGCAGGATCCGGCAATGGCGGTTTCGTTGAAACCTCGGCGCATTACCTCGAGGTGATCAATGCCCCAGACATTACCGCCGCCAATGGTGAAAGTGGCACGTGGTTACTCGATCCGAATAACATCACTGTCTCGTTTACCCCAAACACCCGCATCACCCTCACGTCGCCGTTTCAGCCGGATCTCTCTTTAGGCCCAGGCACATCGTTCTTAAACGCCACGACCTTGGTTGCTGCCCTTAACGGTGGCGGAACAATCATCCTCGACACCACAGAATCGGTAGGCACCGGGCCAGGCCCAGGCGATATCAATATCAATGTTGATCTCATCACCACACCAACGTCAGACGCGACATTGCAATTGCGGGCCCACAACAACATCAACTTCAACAACGACATCGACATCACGGCGAGCACCAACAAGCTGAATCTTGATCTGATCGCCGATTCAGACAATATGGGCGGCGGCGTTATCAATATTGATGCCAATTTCGATCTAAATGATGGCGACATCACCACTAGTGCCGGCTCGGGGGATGTGGTGTTCGCCGGCGGTACGCAGACCCTTGATTTCTTTTCCTTTAGCGCAAACTCAATTACGTTTATCGGTGCAACAACTGATTTCATCGCCTTCAATGGCAATACCACGACCGTTGATTTTTCGAGTAACGGTCCGCGCCTATCGGGCGGACCGTTTTCTTTGCCTAATGCATTTCCGGATCTCAATAGAACCTTTACTGTCACCGGTAATGCGCTGCTAACCAATAGTGGCATGACACAACAAGACCTTATCACCCCCATTTTAGTGACGCAGGGTTCAACGACCGTAGATGGCTCATTCCTAATGGAAGCAGGGGCTTGGAACAATCAAGGAACCGTCGATTGGATAAGCAGTGGCACGGACAGTTTTTTGTTCGATTTCGGTACCGTTTTTACTAACGAAGCGGGTGCCGTTTTTAACGGGAAAATCACCGGCACGGGGGCCATGTTCGATCTTGGCCTCAATACCGGCGAGACATTCGTTAACCTGGGGACATTCAACTGGGACTCATCGAATCAAGGATTCATTTCTGTTCCATTCGATAATACCGACGGCACAGTCAATATCTTACAAGGCAGTGCGGGTTTTACGGGTGGGACAGCCGGCCGTTTGACCGGCGATTTTAATATTTCCGCGGGGGCGGCCTTGGCGGGCAACAATTTCTTCGATGTTAACTCAAACATCAGCGGCGCTGGATCGATTAGCGGCTATATTGATACGAGTGGCAGCTTTTCGCTGACCGGCTCCATGGGTTCCGGGATATTTAATACGGTCGGCGATCTAACATTAGGCACAGTCGTCTTACAAGCCAGCACATTGACCCTAAATAATAGTGGCACGGCATTTATTGGTGAACTGCAAATGCTGCGAAGCTCCTCGTCGGATACTAAACTATATGGCACGGCAAACATCGTGGTGACGGGCCCTGCTTTGATAGAAGGGCGCGCCGACATCAATATCCCTGTGTTTACTACTCGCGGCACAACAACCATCGATGGTGATGGCCTCGGTCACCAAATGAACGTCAATACAACTTGGAATAATGCGGGAGTGCTCACTTGGAACCCGCTTTCGAACGGCGATTTCATCATTCCCTCGGGCTCTAATTTTAATAACTTGGTAGGCGGCGAGTTTATCGCCAATACATCATCGTTTAGTACGATTACGGGGAACTTCACCGGCTCGGGCGCCTTTACTAACAGTGGTACTTTGAGAAACATCGGCACTAATGCCACAAGCGGCATTGGCGTCGTTGGTTTAAGCAATACTACCTCGGGGCTGATTGAAGTGATCGGCGCGGGAATTTCTGCCTCATCGTTCATTAATGACGGGATGATTATAACCACTGCCGGAAAACGCTTTAGCGTCAACGGCAACTTCACGAGTAGCAGTACGGGTACCTTGGCAGGCAATGGCGAGTTCGGAGTAACCAGTGGCAGTACGATTTTTAATAATGGCACGATTTCCCCAGGAAGCTCTCCCGGAACGATGCTTTTTCTTGGCGATTTAGTCTTGGGTTCCACATCCGTTGTTAATATTGAGTTGGGCGGCACAATCCAGGGCTCAGGTTACGATTTTATCGACGTCACGGGTAATGTGACTTTAGACGGCACTTTGAATGTGTCCTATTTCGGCGGGTTCACCGGCACAACCGGCGATCTGTTTGATGTCATTCAATCTCAGTCGAGCAGCTTTTCCGGTGCTTTTGCAACCACCACTTTGCCGAGCGGCAGTAGTTTTAATGAAGGCGTCGTGGGCGATTTTTACCGATTGGACTTGCTGGTCCCGGGGGTCATCGTGGTGCCGCCACCTCCGACTCCGACTCCGACTCCGACTCCGACTCCGACTCCGACTCCGACTCCGACTCCGACTCTAAGTCCATCAATACCGACACCGTCGCCTACAACTCAAGCAGCGGATGTGGTGATCGCTGTCAACGAAGTGGTTGTATTGGCGGAACAGTTTGATGATGTTCCATCAGTAGCGCGTTCTTCCTCCCCTGTTGGCGAAGACGAACAGGAATCGACGGCAAAACCGGTCTTGATGTGCGCTTATTAAATTTCGTCAATCGGACGTCTAAACTACGAACATCGTGATACCACCGAAGTGGAAACGGCGGACCGAAATCCCCTGCGACACCCATTGGTATTCTGACTATTGTAAATCGTCCTGCGAATAGTTCTCGAATACGTTTCGGTTCATGGTGCCGTGGATCCGGATAGGAAATGACCGTCGTTCAAAAAGCACTACAACTGAGATAGCGCATTGAGACATTGACCCCTAAATACCTGACTGAATTGACGAATGACGCGTTTCGCAGGGCTAGTCGCGTGTACAAAGTATAAAGCTCATATTTGAGGATTCGAGGTCGATTAGAGGGACGGGTGATGTCGCTTTCTGTCTGGAACCCGGATGCCTCTGCGATTAACCGCGTAAATGAAGGGTTCATGTAGGCACTACGAGAGAACAACGGTAAAATTCCAGGAGATCTCTAAGATCTTCCCGGTCTGATTATCCCCACCATCGGCGCGAAGGGCGCAAAAAAAGGTTCCGCTTACCACATAGCTAACGACCGTCTCGTTATTATCGCCTCGATGGGCGGATCAAAACGGAACTCGTCTTGGTCGCGAACTCCGACGTTTTGGTGAAAAAAGACAGCGAAAGCTACCGAGCCCGAGCCATCGTTACCGAGGGTGAAGATCGTGATTCACTGTTGAAAAATGTTTGCGAAGCGCAACCACCGTTTGCAGAATACCAAGCTCGAACCGACCGCCTGATCCTTGTTATTGAACTCAGACGGACGTAGTACGCAGAAAGTTGCGATACAACAAACAGTTGAACCTGAGGCCTAACCGATCCCTTCCTCCCCGAGTTGCGGATCCGGTCAGTTGCCAAGCTGAATAGCGCTTTCGAATGCCTGCTACTAAACGCACGAACGTTTGTTAGTAGCCAGTTTCTGCCGAACTAGCGTAGAGCCTCGAACATCCGTTTTTGAATGCGGGGACGTTCGACTTGCCTGCTAAGGGCATCGGTCAGGATAATCTCTGCAATTCGATCGGTATCGGATCAAGTGGCAGTATGGAGCGGAACTTGGAATTAGAAACAATGTTTGCAGTGAAATTTTCCGCTGTGGTCGATGCGTTTGATGAGCGCGGACGTCGCTTATGGGCGGCGGGGGAGTCGGATGGAATCGGCTACAGTGGCGATGCGTTGGTTTCCGATGCAATGGGTTTGTCGCGGGACACGATCCGAGCGGGTCGACGACAAATCCACAGCGGTAACGCAGTGGACCATCGATTGCATGGAAGGCGGGGGTGTCCGCGCATTGAGCGCTCGCAACCGGGTCCTAAGGAGGAGCTGATTGACCCGCTCACGCGTGGCGAGTCGACATCGCCGTGCAGAGTCGAGTAGATCTAGCGGCGGCGCGTAATCAAGATCAGTGGCTGGTGAGTTCAAGCACGGTGGCGCGCCTGCTGGATAAATCGGGATATGGCCTGGAATCGGCGCAAAAGACTCGCGAAGGGATAACGCGTCTCGATCACAACGGGCTGTTCGAACACATCCCTGCGAAGGCCGGCGCTTTTTTGCAGCGCCCTCAGCCTGTTATTTCGGTGGACACAAAGAAAAAGAAATTGATTGGCGATCCCAATAAAAATGGTCGCGAGCGACAGCTGCATCTAAATAGCATCCGATAATCTTTTTTTGTCTCAAACTATTGACCACGAGTCGCGCGAATTTCCTAGGGACGGTAGTTTTATTTCATTCCGTACGCCTGCTTTCGAAATGAATAACCTGCCTGTCAAAGAGGTGCGTTCAGCGTAGGATATTCCCGCTAACGGCAACCTAGCGGTCAATGGTAGTCTGGCGAGTGCTCAAAAAAAACGCGAGCCGTTTTCCCATCGAATGAAGACGTAGCAATGAGGAAGAAATTCAATGAATGATCTTAAGATGCGAACTAAATCCAATAGGTCCGACGTTCAATTATTCGACGCCATTGTTATCGGCGCAGGCTTCGCGGGCCTTTACGCACTCCATCGTTTACGCGAAATGGGCTTGTCCGTGCGGCTCTACGAGGGAGCGGGTGGCGTCGGCGGAACCTGGTGGTGGAATCGCTATCCGGGTGCACGAGTAGATTTTCCGAGCGCGCCTTATTACGCCTATTCGTTCTCCGAAGAATTACTCAATGAATTTGATTGGAAGGAACGTCAACCTTCGCAGGCTGAAGTATTGTCGTATCTGGATTTCGTCGCAGACAAACTCAAATTGCGCCCCGACATTCAGCTTGAGACGTGGATCCAAGATGCGACGTTCGATGAGACATCCCAACGCTGGCAGATTGAGACGCATAACGGCGAACATATCTCAACGCAGTTCTTGGTGTCGGCGATGGGTACGTTATCGGAAGCGAACAAACCTAACATTCCTGGTATCGATGATTTTGCCGGCGAGTTAATTCACACCGGGCGTTGGCCTGCGGAAGAAGTAAGCTTCGTTGGTAAACGGGTAGGTGTCATTGGTACTGGATCATCCGGTATCCAATCAATCCCAATGATCGCACGCGAGGCGGAACACTTAACGGTGTTCCAACGGACCCCGCAATACAGTATTCCGGCCGGTAACCGGCCCGTGAAACCGGAAGAAATTGCCGATGCGCGCGCGAACTTTGGTCAACGACGTGAGTTTATGGCGGTCTCTCCTCTCGGTATGCCGTACCCGATGTCCGAGCGCTCCGCTTTAGATGACACGCCGGAAGTCCGCAACGCGTTGTATGAAACGCTATGGGAAGATGGCGGTCTGCATATGCTGTTTAACAGTTACAACGATCTCTTAACCAACAAAGCGTCGAACGATACGCTCTGCGAATTTATTAGAGGGAAAATCCGCTCAACGGTTAAAGATCCAGTGACGGTTGAGAAATTACTTCCCGATTATATTTTGGCAACGAAACGACAAGCGATCGACGATGGTTATTTCGAAACGTATAACCAAGACAACGTCGATCTCGTCGATCTGCGCGACGATCCGATCGAGAAAATCACTGCCGACGGCATCACGACAAAAGACGGCGAGCATCCTCTCGATATGTTGGTCCTTGCGACTGGCTATGATGCGATCACCGGTAAGCTTCTACGTTTAAACCCTAAGGGTCGCGGTGGTCTCGATTTAGCTACCGCCTGGGACAAGCGATTCTTTACCTACCTTGGTGTCACGATACCGGGTTTTCCAAACCTGTTCATGGTGCACGGCCCGCAGTCGCCGTCCGTCTTATACAACATGCCTTATGGTGGGGAGATGGAAGGCGATTGGATCAGGGATTGCATTGCCTACCTTCGAGACAACGACATGGCAACCATAGAGCCTGCACCAGGTGTTGATGATGCGTGGGCGGAGGACGTCGAAGAGGCGGCTAAACTAACGTTATTTCATGGCACCGATTCTTGGTATTCCGGCGCAAATATTGAGGGCAAGCATCGTCAATTTATTGTGCATCTAGGCGGCCCCGAATACTTCAAGCACCTAACGGACATCGCTGAGAAAAATTACGAAGGTTTTGTGTTGGAAAAAGATTTGTCAACGGTAGCGAAAGCTCAAGAGGCTAGTTAACCCGCGCGCAAATGTCGCATTGCTCACGGATGCGAGGCATAACAAATAGGACGCTGCCTATCTCGCGCCGCATTAGCGCGAGATAGGCTTGCGGATCTGAGCGCCGGTTTTTGACAGCCGACGCGCAAACATAAACCGACCTTAGCAGCTAAATGATGAGAAGTTGGCGGTCGCAATCAATCTACTTCTAACGCTTGATCTCGCCGCGTAAGCGATGGTTGGGTAATTCGTCCGCACCGCACATGGTTACCTAGCGTGTGAATGAACTCATTCGCGCTCCCGCGTAGCGCCGGCTTCGGTAGCTGCAGCTCCACGAGATAAATCCCTCAGTCATATTGTTCGTGCGTACCGGCGAAATTGGATCTCGTTCCTCATTGACTCGATTAGTACCACCACGCCGAGGCACTGGTTAAAAGATAGGCGCGCATGAAGACGAATTCCGTCGTGGCATCGTTATCTCCGGGGAGCGTAGGCTTTCGACGGTAGTAATTCGAACGCTTCGGCGACCATAATGGCGCGCATCTTAGGTATTGCCGTTCCATGTCAACTGACGTCTTAGGGGGACTCATGAGTTTTGTCATCGGCGTCGATATCGGCGGCACATTTACGGACTGCACCGTAATTAATGCGAGTGCCGAACAGGACCATTCCGGCGCCACGCCAGCAAGCGGCATCGTGATCGGCAAAGCACCTTCGACGCCGCCCGATTTTCATACTGGATTTATCGACGCGATCCGTGCGGCGGCAGTGCAGCTTAATCTCACCCCTACTGAACTCGTCGGCCAAGCCCAAGGTATTTATCACGGCTGCACCGTCGGCACCAATGCCTTGGTTGAGCATCGCACGGCCAAAGTTGGCTTACTCACCACGCGGGGTCACGCGGACGCGATCTTTTTTATGCGTTCGGGTGGTCGGCTTAAGTATTTACCGGCTGCGGAAATCGCCCACATAGCCTCGCACACGAAACCGACGCCGTTAATTCCCAAGCAGTTGATCGAGGAAATCGATGAGCGCGTTACTTTCGATGGCAAGGTACTTGTTGAACTCAATCTCAAACAAGCTGGCGAGGCTGTCGATCGTTTGCTCGATAGTGGGGTCGAGGCTATCGCAATTTCGCTAGTATGGTCGGTCGCTAACGATGCGCATGAGCAACAGTTGGCGCGGTTGATTGCGCACAAGGCGCCCGGTATGTTCGTGTCGGTTTCGTCCGAAGTCATTCCCCGGGTGGGTGAGTACGAGCGCACCGTCGCGACGGTTGTTAACGCGCTCATTGGGCCGGCAATGGGCACCTACTTAGAACAACTCGAAACCGAACTCGCAACCCTCGGCTACGCGCGCTCTGTGCAAATTATGTCTTGCTCGGGCGGCTTAATGGACGCACGGTTCGCGCGTTCGCACCCAATTCTTACAGTCGGATCAGGACCGGTAGCAGGCCTGATCGGTGCCGCATCGCTCGCTTCGCGGCCTGCCGCCGGCGGGGGCAAGGAAATTATCACCGCAGACATGGGCGGTACGACGTTTGATGTTGGGGTCGTAACTAACGGCAAGCCGTTAAGCCGTGCAGCAACGAACTACGGGCAATACGAATACTTCGTACCGACTTTAGATGTGCGTTCTGTTGGAGCCGGTGGTGGCAGTATTATCGCGTGCGAGTCCGGCGCGATACGGGTCGGACCGCGTAGCGCCGGCGCACGCCCAGGTCCCGCGTGCTACGCCAACGGCGGAACCGACGCAACTGTTACGGACGCCAATCTGATTCTTGGCTACCTCAATCCCGACTACTTTCTCGGTGGCGCGATCGACCTAGATGTTGAAGCGGCACGCAGCGCGCTCGAACGCGCCGGCGCACCCTTGGGTTTTGGCGCCGAACAAACGGCCGCTGCCGCTGCGCGCATTGTGGACAATCAAATGGCCGACGCGATACGTCTTGCGAGTGTGCAACAAGGCAATGACCCGCGTGGCTTCGTGATGTACGCCTACGGAGGCGCCGGTCCTGTGCACGCAACGGCATTGGCGCGAGAGCTTGGAATCACAACGGTGGTGGTACCGTTAAGCGACTTTGCCGCGGCGTGGTCGGCGTTCGGCATTGCCTCTTCGGATGCGCTTGTCGTCAGCGAGTTCGCCATTGGGGTTACGGGTCCGTTCGCGCCTGAATTACTCAACGACGTTTGGCAGCGCCTCGAAGCAGAAGCGACGCAACGTTTGGTGAATCAGGGAATTAGTGCCGCCAGTATACAACTCGAAAGAGTTGCAGATATGAAATACACCGCCCAAGTTCATCAGATCGAAGTCGGTGCACCAGAGGGTCATTACGATCAACGGCATGCCGCAGATCTCACGGACCGCTTCGCCAATGAGTACGAGCGCATCTTTGGGCGCGATAGCGGTTATCCCGATGCCGGCATATCGCTAACCGGCATGCGGGTGCGCGCTCGCGCGCAGATCAGCGAGTTCTCGCTGAATCGGCAACCAATTTCAAACGACGTAACGCCGAGTGCTAAAGGCGAGCGGTCAATTATATTTTACGAAGCCGGGCTGAATCGCCAAATCACACCGATTTTCGACGGGAAAACATTTCGCAACGGCATGCACATCACAGGTCCGGCGATTGTTGAGTACCCGGATACGACGATTGTCTTACGCCATGGCGACCGTGCGAGCGTTGACGAATACGGCAGCGTCGTCATTGATGTTAAACCCGAACAATTGTTTACTCAAAAGGAAACAGCATGAATCCTTCAGTGGAGCCAGTAAACATGGAGGCGACCATCGCCGGCGAAGAGATCGCTTGGGACGGCCGTCTTCACAGTTACCGTCCGCGTGCGGATTGGAAGAGCCGCATGTCAGATCGTCTGGAATTTCATGTTGACACGGATCCGGATCTCGACCCCGTCACCTACGAAGTGATTCGGCATCGGTTATGGACAATAAACATGGCGCACGGCGAGACCATAACGCGGATTTCAGGGTCGCCCGTGTTCGCTTCTTTGGATTTTAATATGTGCGTTCTCACCGAGGACGCCGAGGTGGTAATGAATGCGCCGTTCGTCCAGTACCTCGATGCGGGTGCGCCGCTGGCGATGCGCTTCATCATGGAAAAATTTTCTGATCACCCGGGGATAGAAGAGGGCGATGTTTATCTCTCCAATGACCCTTGGATCGGCGCCAGTCACCAGATGGACGTGTTGATAGCAACACCCGTTTTTGTTGACGGAAAGTTGTTCGCCTGGGTCTCAAGCGCAGGTCACCAGTACGACCTAGGTGGCACTGTGCCAGGCGGTTGGCCGCAGAATGCCGTCGATGTGTACAGTGATCCGACGGTATTCATGCCGTTCAAGCTGGTCGAGAAAGGTGTTCTACGACCCGATTTGGAGATGATGTATCGGCGACAGTCGCGGATGCCGGACTTAGTCGCGCTCGATTTGCGCGCGCAAATCGCGGGTTCCGTTTTCGCTCGCGACCAGATTGTAGCGCTTTGTGCGAAGTTCGGTGCGGCGACGGTTAAGGCTGCGATGCGCAGAGTGCTCGACGATTCGCAAAAAGGTCTGCAGGAAAAATTATTGAAGATCCCAGACGGCACCTGGTCGGTGGTGCAATATTTCGACGAGAAACTACCAGGTGATCGGACAACACATCGCGTCCAGATAAACATGACGAAAAAAGGCGACCGATTGATTGTCGACAATCAAGGAACCGATGCACAAGACGAAGGCCCAAATGGCTTCACGTACGTGAGTTTTTCCGGCGCGATCATTGGTTCACTGTCGGTCACGATGCTGTTCGAACAATTATTCGCAATTGGCGGCGCCGATCGGCAAATCGATTACCAACCAACACCAGGTCTACTTACCTGTGTCGATTACCCGGCCGCGGTGAGTGGCGGCGTGCTGAATGTCGTTGTGCATATGAATGCGATCCAAACCTGCATCGGACGCATGCTTTCCACCGATCCGGATCTCAAGATGGATTTACTTGCGGCGAGCGGCTCGGTGCCGCTCGCATTGATTACCGGCAAGGATGATCGCGGCCAATTCTTCGGCTCTGCATTCCTCGAGATCCTCGGCACGGGTAGCGGCGCGCGCGCGACGCGTGATGGCGTTGATACGGGCGGACCAGCGTTGAGCCCGCTGTCGGCGATGTTAAACGTCGAGGGGTTGGAACAATGGTATCCGATAGTCTATTTATATCGCCGTGAAGGCAGAGACACCGGCGGGTGCGGTAAATGGCGTGGCGGCGTTGGCATAGATTTCGCCATTACCCCGTATCGCGCCGAATCGATTTCCTTGGTGACGAATACCGGCGGTTCGGCGTGTTCAACGCACGGTGGCGAAGGGCTTATGGGTGGATACCCGTCGCCGACCAGCCATTACATTGTGTGCAAAGACACGAATCTCGCGCAGTTGTTTCGAAATCAGTCCTTACCAAAGGATATCCGCGACCTCGATGCGAGAGAAACGATACAACTGCGTGCGAAATCAAACGGCACGCCGCTTAGTGCCGGTGACGTTATGGAGGTCCGGGTTGTCGGTGGTGGGGGCTATGGTGATCCACTAGAACGAGATGCAGAGAGGGTCGTTGTCGATGTCGAACGCGGATATGTCAGTGTGGAAGCGGCGCGTTTGGCTCACGGAGTGGTGATCGATGAGAACAACGACCTCGATCGTGAGGCAACTATTGAACGTCGAGCTGCAATGCTTGATGAGCGCGCGCGTTGGCAAGCTGGACCAATAACTTCGTTGGATCGAGAGGTTACGCCGGCAACGGCCGAGGCAGAGCGCTTCGTGCACGAGTACGTTATTGCTCGCGACAACAATGGTGCTCGTGAGCTTGTGTGCGCGCGCTGCGATCATCGGCTTTGCGGTTATAGCGACAACTTTAAGAACGCTTTGTTGATGGACGAGAGCGCTATCACGGTATTGCCTGCTACCGCGGATCCTAGCTACTATTTAGATGACGAAATGCGTTTGCGACGTTATTGCTGTCCGAGCTGTAAAGTTTTGATGGCGACAGACGTTGTGCGCAGCGATGAACCGACCCTCGAAGATATGCGTCTGATGTAGCGATCGCATGCGATCCGTCGACAACGAAAGTAGCAATGCTTCTGTGAGGCGAATAGTCTGCGCAAAAATTAGGATGTTCTACAACGAGTAGGGAGAAAGGGTCGGCGCAACACAGATCACATTGTCACTGAAGAAGAAGAATCATGCGGTTACGAGTGCTCACTCGCCTGGCGGCTATACGTTCGTCGTCGCGCTTGTCACCGAGATCGTAATGATATTCATGTTTTTGGTGATAATTTTGGGTGCGACCGATAAGCGAGCGCCGCATGGTTTTGCGCCGATTGCGATTGGCCTCGGGCTTACTCTCATTCATCTAATCAGTATCCCAGTA